>NZ_JBEYHT010000039.1:0-75496 GCF_040635425.1 Streptomyces laurentii
GCCGCCGCCACCCCCGCCGGGGCGCGCGCCGGAGCGCCGGGTCAGGAAACCGAGCGCCCCTGACCCACCCGGCGTACCGCCGAGGAGCCGAGAAGTGGTGTCGGAGGGGGAAATCACCCCCTCCGCCGCCACTTTTCTGTTCCCGCCTTCCCGCGCGCGCTCACCTGGCGGTACGGGCCCTCACCTCCCGCGCCGCCTCGCGCGCGGCCGTGACGAAGGCCCCCACCGCCTCGGTGGTGTGACCGGCCCGCCACACCAGGCCGTAGTCGGTCGGCTCCGCGTCGGCGAAGGGGACGTAGGCGACGCCGGGGCGCGCGTGGTACGTCGCCGTGTGCGCCGGCGCGAGCAGCGCGCCCCGGCCGCCGGCGATCAGCATCAGCGCCTCCTGCAGCTGGGTCACGCCGGGCCCGCGGGCGATCGGCCGGCCGCTCGGCGTGTGCGTGGGGACGTGGTGGGCGAGCCAGGAGGCGGGTACGTCGCCGTCGACCGTGAGCAGGGTGACCTCGGCCAGGTCCTCCAGGGACACCGCGGCCCGCGCGGCGAGCGGGTGGGCCGCGTGGATCGCGAGGACGCGTTCCTCCGCGAGCAGTGCCGGGCCCGCGCTCAATTCTTCGTCTTGTACGGGCAGCTCGGAGATCTGGACATGGAGTTCGCCCTTGCGGAGCTGACCGTACGGATCGGCGAGCGGGGCCTCGCAGAACTCCACGGCAAGCCGCGGGCGCCCGGCGCGCAGTGTCTCCGCCGCCCGCATGGCGATCTCGCCGGTCAGGGGGTTGGCGAACCCGACGTACAGCACGGTGTCGATACCGCGCGCGCTGGCGGCCGCCCGTTCCAGGGCGGCCTCGATCGCGCGGTGGTGCGGTTCGAGATCGGCGCGCAGCTGCCGCCCGAGCGAGGTGAGGGCGACCTTGCGGCTGGTACGGGCGAACAGCGGTGCGCCGACGCGGCGTTCGAGCCGCTGGACGAGCTGGCTCACCCGGGCCCGGGACAGCCGCATCCGTTCGGCCGTGCGGCCGAAGTGCAACTCTTCGGCGAGCAGCAGGAAACACTCCAGCTCGTCGTGCTCCACCGGCGTTCCCCCTGCTTGCTCGGTATCGGTAAGCCTGGCTGAACGAACGTTGCGTTCTTCGCCGTTGTTCCCCCCTCCCGCCCTGACCGAGGGTGGTCGAGCCGACGGATCCCGGCACCGCCCTTCATTCTCTTCAGCCCCTTCATCTGCCCCTCCGCCCTCACCATCGAGGAATCGACATGACTTCACGGCAAACAGCGAGCGGTGCTCTGCGCGGACGCGAAGGGGGCGTCCTGCTCGTCCTGTGCGGCGCGATCTTCCTGGAGGGCATCGACGTGGCCATGCTCAACGTGGCCCTGCCGTCCATCCGCGCCGACCTCGGCCTGTCCACCGGCTCGCTTCAGTGGGTCATGAGCGCGTACGTCCTCGGATACGGCGGCTTCATGCTGCTCGGCGGCCGGGCGGCCGACCTGTTCGGGCGCCGCCGGATGTTCGTCGGCTGGCTCGCGGTCTTCCTGCTCTTCTCCGGCCTGGGAGGATTCGCCACCGAGGGCTGGACACTGATCGTCGCCCGGTTCGTCACCGGCGTCGCCGCCGCCTTCATGACCCCGGCCGGTCTGTCCATCATCACCACCGGTTTCGAGGAGGGCCCGAGGCGCGACAAGGCCCTGCTCTTCTACGCCGGCACCTCGGCCGCCGGCTTCTCGAGCGGCCTCGTCGTCGGCGGGCTGCTCACGGCGGTCGACTGGCGCTGGGTGTTCTTCGCCCCGGTCGTGCTCTCCGCGCTGATCCTCGTTGCCGCGCTCGCCCTCGTACCCAAGCCGCCGCGCCCCGGCCGCGCCGGGACCGGCACCGGGGGAGCGGGCGTCCGGCAGAGCGTCGACCTGGCCGGGGGCGTCACCGTCACCGCCGCCGTCGTCCTGCTCGTCCTCGGCGTGGAGCGCGCCACCCATTCGAGCCTCGCCTGGACGGCCGGAACGATCGGCGCGGGCCTCGCCTTCCTCGCCGCGTTCGCCGCCGTGGAACGCCGTTCGGCGTCCCCGCTGGTCCGTCTCGGCGTCTTCCGCAGCGGCGCCCTGGTCCGCGCCAACCTCTCCGGGCTGCTGTTCTCGGCGGGCTTCTTCGGGTTCCAGTTCCTGGTCGTCCTCTACCTCCAGGAACTGCGCGACTGGTCGACTCTTCAGACCAGCTTCGCGATGATCGTCATCGGCATCGACGCGGTCCTCTCCCCGCTGCTCACCCCCCGGCTGGTGGCCCGCTTCGGCAACGCCCGGGTGATCTTCGGCGGACTGCTCCTGGCCTCGCTCGCGTACGCCCTGTTCCTGCCGGTCGGCGCCGACTGGACGTACCCGGCGATGTTCCCCAGCCTGATCGTCCTCGGCCTCGCCTTCTCCCTCGCCTACGGCCCGCTGACCATCGTCGCCACCGAAGGCGTCAAGGAGGAGGAACAGGGGCTGGCCGGGGGACTGCTGTACACCTCCTTCCAGTTCGGCGCCGCGCTCGGCCTCTCCACCGTCACCGCCGTCAACGTCGCCGCCACCACGTCGACTTCACCGGCCGCGCTGCTCGACGGCTACCGGGCCGCCCTGTGGGTACCGCTCGCCGCGGCCCTGCTCGCCACCCTGGTCAGCGCCTTCGGGCTCCGCGCGCGGCGGGCTGCCGGAACGGTGGTCTCGCCGGGAGAACCCGTCGACCGGGGAGCCGACCGCAGCAGCGATCAACTCCCCGTATCCCACTGATCCTTCGCGCCCGGCTCCGCCCCCCCCGCAGGCCCCCGCTCACGCCTCCCGCAGCGCGTCCACGATCACCATCCGCCGCACCCGCCGGGCCGGCAGGACCGAGGCCGCGATGCCCGTCACGACGGTGGCGGCGAGCAGGGCCAGGATCGTCAGGGCCGTACCGCCCGACGAGGCCAGGACGTCCAGCGGGGCGATCCGGCCGCCGAGGACGGAGCGGGCGGCGAGGGTGCCGTAGACGACACCGAGCAGGGTGCCCGCGAGCGCGCCCGAGAGGGCGAGGAGTACGGACTCCAGAGTCAGCATGCGGCGCAGCTGCCCGCCCACCAGCCCGATCGCCCGCAGCATCCCGAACTCGCGGGTCCGCTCCTCCACCGTCAGCGTCAGCGTCGCCGCCACGCCCAGCGCGGCGATGGCCGTCGAGAAGCCGAGCAGCACGGTGACCACCATCATCAGCCGGTCCAGCATCGTGCGGACGAGCTTCGCGTCGGAGCCGGTGTCGGCGACGCGGATGCCGGGGTACGCGGCGAGCGCGCGGTCCACCGCCGCCCGGGCCTCGTCGCGGCCGGTCCCGTCCGCCGGGTTGACCAGCACCGTCGCGAGCCGGGCCGCGGTCGGCTCCGTACCCCCGTCGGAACCCGACGCCAGCCGGTCGAACGTCGCCCCCGTCACGTACAGCCCCGCGTCCGGGTACAGCTGCATGGGCAGCATCTCCGCGCCCCGTACGGCCGTGAGGTCCGGCCCCGGGTTCCGCAGCGGCCCGAGCGCCTCCCCGTCCCGCAGCGCCCGCGCCTGCGGTACGCCGTCGGCGCGCGGGTTGAGGCCCGCAGGGTCGGCCGTGGCGACGAGGGTGCGGTGTCCGTCGAGGGTGACGGTGGCGGTACGGACGGGGGTGACGGTCAGGTTCCGCTCGGCGCGCAGCGCCGCGAGGGCCCCGGCCGGCACCGTCTCGTCGTCCGGGTCGAGGGCGAACACCGACGGCATCCGGTCCGCCAGCAGCTCCTCCAGGCCGCCCTTGGTGATCCCGATGGCCGTCACCGCCGACACGGCGACCGTCACGCCCACCAGCATCGCGGAGGCGGCGGCCGCGGTCCGGGCGCCGTTGGCGCGCAGCTGCTGCACCGACAGCCGGCCGACCGTGCCGAACGGGCGGCGCAGCGCGAGGCCGATCAGCCCGACGATCGGCGGCAGCAGGTGGCGCGCGTACCGCAGGACGGCGAAGAAGGTGAGGATCGCGCCAAGCGTCACCGCGAGCAGCGAGATCGCCGAGCCGCCGAACGCGCCGATCGCCAGCAGCCCCGCGCCCGCCACCAGCATCACGACGGAGACGGCCTCGCGCACCGCGCGCCGGCCCGGCTCGGGCAGGGTCGCGGCGCTGCCGGCGGCGAGGGCGGCGACCGGCGGTACGGCGGAGGCGGCGCGCGCCGGGCGGCGGACCGCCCACAGGGTGAGGAGGACGCCGAACAGTCCGCCGAGGAGGAACGTCCAGCGGCCCGGCATCAGCGAGATCTCGACCGGGCCGAGGTCGGCGAGCCCGGCCAGGAGCGCCGTGCCGAGCGCGCAGGCGCCCGCGCCGGCCGCCAGTCCGGTGCCGGAGGCGAGTACGCCGAGGAGCAGGCCCTGGCGGCGGATGATCCGGCGGATCTGTTCGCGGTCGGCGCCGACGCAGCGCAACAGGGCGAGCTGGCGGGCGCGTTGGGCGAGGACGACGGAGAAGGTGTTGGTGACGACCATCCGCGCCACGGCCATCGCGATGAGGACGAACGACAGCGCCGCCGTGAGCACCACCGCGTACATCGTCTTCCCGCTGCGCATGGCCTCCTCGACGGCCCGGGTGTGGGTACGGGCGGCGACGTCGTCGCCGAGCGCGCGCCGTACATCGGCCGCGACGTCGGACGCGTCGGCGCCGGGGCGCAGCGCGAGGTCGAGGTGGGTGGCGCGCAGGCCGGTGGCGTACGTGGCGGTGGCGGCCTCGGGGATGCCGAGGGCGGGCTGCGAGCCGAGGGTCTGCGAGGAGGCGGTGTCGAGCAGGCCGGTGAGGCGGACGCGGGCGGTGCCGCCGGTGGCGGTGGTGACCGTCACCGTGCCGCCGACGCGGGCGCCGACGCGGGCCGCGCTGTCCTCGTCGAGGGCGATCTCGCCCGCGCGTTCGGGCCAGGCGCCGGTGGCCAGGCGCTGCCAGCGCAGGGCGGGTTCGGCGGCGACGGAGGTGACGAGCGCGCGGTCGTCGAGGGGGCGGCCGGCGGGGGTGAGGACGTTGGCGTGGCCGACGAGGCGGGCGGCGACGGCCGCGACCCGCGGGACCTTCGCGGCCTTGGCGGCGGCGCCGGCCGGGAGGGCGGCACCGGGGGCGCCGCCCCGCGGGGCGACCTGGACGGGCGCGTCGCCGACGTCGATCGCCGCCGACTGCTCGTACGACTGGACGAGCGCGCCCGCGCCGCCGACGGACAGGACGAGGAACGCGACGCCCACGGCGACGGCGGCGCCGGTGAGGACGAGTCGGCGCAGCTGGGAGCGGAAGTCCTTGAGCGTGAAGGAGAGCAGTGAAGCGGAGCGGGTGGGCGGCATGGTCTCCACGCTAGGAGTGAGGGGCCCTCATATGCGGCCCTACCAGGCACGATTCCGGGTCATCCCGGAGTCGGCGGGTCAGGGGCGGGGGCGTACCTCTCGGGGATGACCCGGTGTACGACCCGGGGCGCGGGGCCGGGCGCGGGACCTGGAGTGGAGCCGGGTCCCGACCTGGTGGGTAGCCGGACGAGAGACCGGCGGGGAAGCCGGGTGCCGGGCCTGGAGCGGGGCCGGGTACGGGCTCGGACGCGGGGCCGCGCGGTGTGCGGGCGGGGTCCGGCCGGCGTAGTCCCCCAGGTCCTCCCGCGGGCCCGAAAACTCAAAGCAAGCACGCTTGATTGTTTCTGTGGTGGCTGCCATGCTCCTCACGCACGTCCGTGACCCGCCCGTCCCCGCCCCGACCTCGAGGGGAGCGCTCCGTGTCCGACCCTGCCGCCGTACTCGACGACCTGCGTGCCGAGAGTGAGGAAGTCGACGCGCTCGTACGGGAGTCGAGCGAGGAACAGTGGGCGCTGCCCACGCCCGCGCCGCGCTGGACGGTCGCGCATCAGATCGCCCACCTCGCCTGGACGGACAACGCCGCGCTGCTCGCGGCGACCGACCCGGAGGCGTTCGCGGGGGAGGTGGCGAAGGCCGCCGCGGCGCCCGACCGTTTCGTCGACGACGGCGCCGAGGAGGGCGCGGCGCTGCCGCCCGCCGAACTGCTCGCCCGCTGGCGGGCCGGCCGCGAGGAGCTCCACCGGGTGCTGCGCGAGGCGCCGCCCGGCACTCGATTCCCCTGGTACGGGCCCGCCATGAGCGCCGTCTCGCTCGCGACGGCGCGGCTCATGGAGACCTGGGCGCACGGGCAGGACCTGGCCGACGCCCTCGGGGTCGTCCGCGTGCCGACGGCCCGGCTGCGGCACGTGGCGTGGATCGGACTGCGCTCCCGCGACTACGCGTACCACGTGCGCGGCCTCACCCCGCCCGCCGAGCCCTTCCGGCTCGAACTCACCTCTCCCAGCGGGGAAATGTGGATGTACGGCCCCGAGGACGCGTCGCAGGCCGTCACCGGACCGGCCCTCGACTTCTGCCTTCTCGTCACCCAGCGCGTCCACCGCGCCGACACCGCGCTCGTCGCGCGCGGTGCCGACGCCGAGCGGTGGCTGGGCATCGCGCAGGCGTTCGCGGGCCCGGCCGGACCGGGGCGGGCACCTCGCGAGACCGGCGCGGAGGGGGAGGCGTGATCCTGCGGGTCGGCAACGCCTCCGGCTTCTACGGCGACCGCTTCGACGCCGTCCGCGAGATGCTGACCGGCGGCGAACTCGACGTCCTCACCGGCGATTACCTCGCCGAACTGACCATGCTCATCCTCGGCCGCGACCTCCTCAAGGACCCCGCGGCCGGATACGCCAAGACCTTCCTGCGCCAGATGGAGGAGGGGCTCGGGCTCGCCCACGAGCGCGGTGTGAAGATCGTCGCCAACGCCGGCGGACTCAACCCGGCCGGTCTCGCCGACGCCCTGCGCGCGCTGGCCGAACGGCTCGGTGTCCCGGCCCGCGTCGCCCACGTCGAGGGCGACCGACTCCCGCCCCGGCTTGGGGTGTTGGCGGCGAACGCCTACCTCGGCGGCGGCGGGATCGCGGCCTGTCTCGCCGCCGGTGCCGATGTCGTCGTGACCGGCCGGGTCACGGACGCCGCGCTCGTCACCGGGCCCGCGCAGTGGTTCTTCGGCTGGCGGCCGGACGACCCGGACTGGCACGACAAGATGGCGGGCGCGGTCGTCGCCGGCCACGTCCTGGAATGCGGCACCCAGGCCACCGGCGGCAACTACGCCTTCTTCACCGAGCACGGCGCGGACGGTCCGGAGGGCCTGGACGGCCCGGACGGCCCGTACCGCCTCCGCCGCCCCGGCTTCCCGCTCGCCGAACTCCACGCCGACGGCACGGCCGTCATCACCAAGCACCCCGGTACCGGCGGCTTCGTCGACACCGGCACCGTCACCGCCCAGCTGCTGTACGAGACGACCGGCGCCCGCTACGCCGGCCCCGACGTGACCGCCCGGCTCGACACCGTACGGCTCACCCAGGACGGGCCGGACCGGGTACGGATCGACGGGGTACGGGGCGAGGCGCCGCCGCCCACGCTCAAGGCGGGCCTGTGCCGGCTCGGCGGCTTCCGCAACGAGGTCGTCTTCGTGCTCACCGGCCTCGATATCGAGGCGAAGGCCGCGCTCGTCCGCGCCCAGGTCGAGGACGCCCTCGGGAAATCCCGTCCCCAGCAGGTGAGTTGGGAGCTGGCGCGCACCGACCGTCCCGACGCGCCGACCGAGGAGACCGCCAGCGCGCTGCTCCGCCTCGTCGTGCGCGACCAGGACCGGGAGGCCGTCGGCCGGGCCGTCACCGGCGCCGCGATCGAGCCGGCCCTCGCGAGCTACCCGGGCTTCCACGTCACCGCCCCGCCCGGCCGGGGTGCCCCCTACGGGGTCTTCGAGTCGGCGTACGTCCCGGCCGGCGAGGTCGCGCACACGGCCGTGCTGCCCGACGGGACCCGCGTCCCCGTCCCCGTACCGGAGCGCACCCGGCCCCTGGAACCCGTACCGGAACCGCCGCTGCCCGAGCCCCCGCCCGTCCCCGCCGGTCCGGTGCGCCGGGCGCCGCTCGGCCGGGTCGCCGGGGCGCGCAGCGGCGACAAGGGCGGTGACGCGAACGTCGGGGTCTGGGTCCGCGGCGAACCGGCCTGGCGCTGGCTCGTCCACACCCTCACCGTCGACCGCTTCCGCGCCCTGCTGCCCGAGACGTCCGAACTCCCGGTGGAACGCCATGTGCTGCCGCGTCTGCGGGCGCTGAACTTCACCGTGACCGGCCTCCTCGGCGAAGGCGTCGCCTCCCAGGCCCGCTTCGACCCGCAGGCCAAGGCCCTCGGCGAATGGCTGCGCTCCCGCCGTCTCGACATCCCGGAGGAACTGCTGTGACCGTCCTCGCCTCCGCCCTCGACACCGGCGGACCGGACTATACGAGCAACCGTTCGGCCATGCTCGACAAGATCGACGCGCTCGACGCCGAGCACGCGAAGGCGCTCGCGGGCGGCGGCGAGAAGTACGTCGCCCGGCATCGCAAGCGCGGCAAGCTGCTCGCCCGCGAGCGCATCGGACTCCTCGTCGACCCCGACACCCCCTTCCTGGAACTGTCCCCGCTCGCCGCCTGGGGCAGCGACCATGCCGTAGGGGCGTCCCTGGTCACCGGCATCGGGGTGATCGAGGGCGTCGAGTGCCTGATCACCGCCAACGACCCGACCGTGCGCGGCGGCGCCTCCAACCCCTGGACGCTGAAGAAGGCCCTGCGTGCCAACGAGATCGCGTACGCCAACCGCCTCCCCGTCGTCTCGCTCGTCGAGTCCGGCGGCGCCGATCTGCCCTCGCAGAAGGAGATCTTCATCCCCGGCGGGGCGCTCTTCCGCGACCTCACCCGGCTGTCCGCCGCGGGAATCCCGACGGTCGCGGTCGTCTTCGGCAACTCGACGGCCGGCGGCGCGTACGTCCCCGGCATGTCCGACCACACCGTGATGATCAAGGAGCGGTCGAAGGTCTTCCTCGGCGGGCCGCCGCTCGTCAAGATGGCGACGGGGGAGGAGAGCGACGACGAGTCGCTCGGCGGCGCCGAGATGCACGCCCGCGTCTCCGGGCTCGCCGACCACTACGCCGTCGACGAGCACGACGCGCTGCGCCAGGCCCGCCGGATCGTCGCCCGCCTCAACCACCGCAAGGCGCACCCGGATCCGGACCCGCTCGCCGTCCTGCCGCCGAAGTACGACGCGGACGAACTCCTCGGCATCGTGCCCGGCGACCTCAAGACCCCCTTCGACCCGCGCGAGGTGATCGCGCGGATCGTCGACGGCTCGGACTTCGACGAGTTCAAGCCGCTGTACGGGACGAGCCTGGTCACCGGCTGGGCGCGGCTGCACGGCTACCCGGTGGGCGTCCTCGCCAACGCGCAGGGCGTGCTCTTCTCCGCCGAGTCGCAGAAGGCCGCCCAGTTCATCCAGCTCGCCAACCAGCGCGACATCCCGCTGGTCTTCCTGCACAACACCACCGGCTACATGGTCGGCAAGGAGTACGAGCAGGGCGGCATCATCAAGCACGGCGCGATGATGATCAACGCGGTGTCGAACTCGCGCGTCCCGCATCTGTCCGTCCTGATGGGCGCCTCGTACGGGGCCGGGCACTACGGGATGTGCGGCCGGGCGTACGACCCGCGCTTCCTCTTCGCCTGGCCGAGCGCCAAGTCCGCCGTCATGGGGCCGCAACAGCTGGCCGGCGTGCTGTCGATCGTCGCGCGGGCGAGCGCGGCGGCGAAGGGGCAGCCGTACGACGACGAGGCGGACGCCGGACTGCGCGCGATGGTCGAGGCGCAGATCGAGAGCGAATCGCTGCCGATGTTCCTGTCCGGGCGGCTGTACGACGACGGGGTCGTCGACCCGCGCGACACCCGTACCGTCCTCGGGCTCTGCCTGTCCGCGATCCACACGGCACCGGTCGAGGGCGCGCGCGGCGGCTTCGGCGTCTTCCGAATGTGAGGCATCCCGACATGTTGTCGACTCTTCTCGTGGCCAACCGGGGCGAGATCGCCTGCCGGATCTTCCGTACCTGCCGTGACCTGGGCATCGCGACCGTCGCCGTGTACTCCGACGCGGACGCCGACGCCCTGCACGTACGGGAGGCGGACACGGCGGTACGGCTGCCGGGCGCGGCCCCCGCGGACACCTATCTGCGCGGCGACCTGATCGTGAAGGCCGCGCTGGCGGCCGGGGCCGACGCCGTCCACCCCGGCTACGGCTTCCTCTCCGAGAACCCCGGCTTCGCGCGCGCCGTCACCGACGCCGGACTGGTGTGGATCGGCCCGCCGCCGGCCGCGATCGAGGCCATGGCGTCCAAGACCCGTGCCAAGGAACTCCTCGGCGTGCCGCCGCTCGCCGCCGCCGACGTCACCGCCGACGACCTGCCCGTCCTGGTGAAGGCGGCGGCGGGCGGCGGCGGCCGGGGCATGCGTGTCGTACGGCACAGGGCCGACCTGGACGGCGAGTTGAAGGCCGCGTCGGCGGAGGCACTGAGCGCGTTCGGGGACGGCGAGGTCTTCGTCGAGCCGTACGTCGAGAACGGCCGCCACGTCGAGGTGCAGATCCTGGCCGACACCCATGGCACCGTCTGGACCCTCGGCACCCGCGACTGCTCACTCCAGCGCCGCCACCAGAAGGTGATCGAGGAATCCCCGGCGCCCGGTCTGCCGCCCGGACTCGTCGCCTCGCTGTACGAGCGGTCGGCGGCGGCCGCGAAGGCCGTCGGGTACACCGGTGCGGGCACGGTCGAGTTCCTGGTCGCCGGCGGCCGCGCGCACTTCCTGGAGATGAACACCCGCCTCCAGGTCGAACACCCGGTCACCGAGGCCGTGTTCGGTATCGACCTCGTCGCCCTCCAGATCGCCGTCGCCGAGGGCGACGCGCTGCCGCCCGATCCGCCGGAGCCGTCCGGGCACGCCGTCGAGGCCCGCCTGTACGCGGAGGACCCGGCCGCCCGCTGGGCCCCGCAGACCGGCCGGCTGCACACCTTCGAGCTGCCCGGCCTGGGCCTGTCCGGCTCCGGGCTGCCCGGCTCCGGCTCGGCCGGCTCCGGTCTGCCCGGCGGACCGGGCCTCAGGGTCGATACCGGTTACGTCTCCGGCGACACCGTCGGCGTGCACTACGACGCCATGCTCGCCAAGGTCGTCGCCCACGCCCCGACCCGCGCCGCGGCCGCCCGCCTGCTCGCCCGCGGCCTTGAACGCGCCCGTATCCACGGCCCGTCGACCAACCGCGACCTGCTGGTCGCCTCCCTCCGCCACCCCGGCTTCACCGAACCGGCCCGCCTCGGCACCGACTTCTACGCCGAACACCTGGACGCCCTGACGGTCCCGCCGCCGGGCGAGGAGTACGCGGCGGTCGCGGCCGCCCTCGCCGACGCCGCCGTCAACCCATCTCGTTTCGGGGGAGGTTGGCGCAACGTACGGTCGCAGGACGAGCGCCGGGCGTACACCGGACTCGCCCGCACGGGCGACGGCGGTCACGAGGTCGCGTACCGCCCGACCCGCGCCGGCGGCTATCAGGTGACCAGCCCTCCCGGAGTGCGTGCCGTCGCCGTCGCGGCCGACCGCGTCAGCCTCGAAGCCGGCGGAATCGTCCGGCACTTCTCGATCGCCCGCCACGACGGGACCGTGTACGCCGGACCGCACCGCCTTACCCCCGTACCCCGCTTCCCCGACCCCGACGACCAGCGGGAGCCCGGCTCCCTGCTGGCCCCCATGCCCGGCACCGTCGTCCGCGTCGCCGACGGCCTGGCCGTCGGCGGCCGGGTCGAGGCCGGGCAGCCCCTGCTGTGGCTGGAGGCCATGAAGATGGAACACCGGGTCACCGCGCCCGCCTCCGGCACGCTCACCGCGCTCCACGCCGCCCCCGGCCGCCAGGTCGAGGTCGGTGCCCTGCTCGCCGTCGTATCGACCGATGCACAGGAGGAACCGTCCGCATGAGCACCCTCATCGAACCGGCCGAACACACCGCCCTGCGCGCCGCCGTCGCCGCCCTCGGCCGCCGTCACGGCCCCGGCTTCGACCGCGCCGAACTGTGGGCCGAGGCCGGCAAGCTCGGCTACCTGGGCGTCAACCTGCCCGAGGAGTACGGCGGCGGGGGCGGCGGCATGGCCGAACTCTCCATCGTGCTCGAAGAGGCCGGCGCGGCCGGCGCGCCGCTCCTGATGATGGTCGTCTCGCCCGCGATCTGCGGCACGGTCCTCGCCCGCTTCGGCACCGACGCGCAGAAGGCCGCCTGGCTGCCCGGCCTCGCCGACGGCAGCCGCACCATGGCCTTCGGCATCACCGAACCCGACGCCGGCTCCAACTCCCACCGCATCACCACCACCGCCACGCGCACGGGCGACGGCTGGGTGCTCGACGGCCGCAAGGTCTTCGTCTCCGGCGCCGACATCGCCGACGCGACCCTCATCGTCGGCCGCACCTCCGATGCCCGCACCGGCACGCTCAAGGCCTGCCTCTTCATCGTCCCGCGCGACACCCCCGGCTTCGGCCGTCGCGCCATCGACATGGAACTCGACGCCCACGAGAAGCAGTTCGAGCTGACTCTCGACGGCGTCCGGCTCCCCGCCGACGCCCTCGTGGGCGACGAGGACGCCGGACTCCTCCAACTCTTCGCGGGCCTCAACCCCGAGCGCATCATGACGGCCGCGTTCGCCATCGGCATGGGCCGCTACGCCCTCGCCCAGGCGGTGACGTACGCCAAGGAACGCCAGGTCTGGAAGACCCCCATCGGCGCCCACCAGGCCATCGCCCACCCCCTCGCCCAGTCCCACATCGAACTCGAACTCGCCCGCCTGATGATGCGCAAGGCCGCCGCCCTCTACGACGCGGGCGACGACCTGGCGGCCGGCGAGGCCGCCAACATGGCGAAGTACGCCGCGGCCGAGGCCTGCGTGAAGGCCGTCGACCAGTCCGTCCACACCCTCGGCGGCAACGGCCTCACCCGCGAGTTCGGCCTCGCCCGCCTCATCACCGCCGCCCGGGTGGCCCGGATCGCCCCGGTCAGCCGCGAGATGATCCTCAACTTCGTCTCCCACCAGACCCTGGGCCTGCCGAAGTCGTACTGAGAGACCGGAGTACGCCTCGGGACCCGGCTCCCCGGTACGACGACGGGGAGCCGGCCCGGAAGGAGGCCGACCGCCGGGCCGTCGCACCGTCGGCCGGGCTTCCCTCACCCGATGCGGACCACCCGGGCCCAGTCCGGGGGCCGGTCCGGCACGTAGTCGGGGTCGTCCTCGTCCACGTGCCGGACGGGGCGGGCGAAGAGGCCCACGACCGTGCGGCAGTCCGGGCGCCGCGCGGGCCAGGGGGTCTGGCCGTCGGTGAGGACGACCACGACGTCGGGGCGCGGGCGGGCCCGCAGGGCGACGGTGAAGCCCGTCCGCAGGTCCGTACCGCCGCCGCCGATGAGGGTGATGCCCTCCGCCTGGCACACCGGGTGCGCGATCCGGGCGGCGGCGTCGCAGGAGACGACGCTCACCAGGTCCCGGCGGCCGCCCACCGCGCGGGTGATGGCGGCGACTTCCAGGAGCGCGCTGCCCAGTTCGCCGTCGCTGACCGAGGCGGACGTGTCGATGACGACCGTTACCCGGGGCGGTCTGCGGCGCAGGCTCGGCAGCACGATTCCGGGCAGGGCGCTGGAGCGGCGCGACGGGCGGCCGTGACTGTGGTCCTCGCCGGCGCCGGCCCCGGAGGTCGCGGTGCGGACCGCCGCGCCCAGCAGCTCCCGCCAGGGCTGCGGCGGATGGAGTGCCCGGTCGGCCCAGCGCTGCCAGCCCTTGGGCGCGGTGCCGGGGCGGCCGGTGATGCCCTGGGCGACCCGGAAGCGGATGCCGTCCCGTTCCTGTTCGCTCAGGCCGTGGGCGCCGTCCGGGCCGAGGTCCCATTCCCGCTCCAGGCCGTCGGCGCCGCTGCCGCAGTCGAGCCAGGCGGCCATGAGGTTCGGCCACTGTTCGAGCCGGAACCGCCCCAGGTAGTCCTCCATCAGCTTGCCCTCGGGCAGGCCGAGGGACTGCGGGGTGAGGACGCCTTCGGGCGGCACGAGGCCGTCGCCGTACGCGTCGTCGTTGATCTCGCAGTCCGCCGCGATGTTGATGCGCAGCCGGTCGGCGGCGCCGGTGAGGCCGCGGGCGCGGGCGACCCGGTCGCCCCGGCCGTGGTGGTCGCGCAGCAGGTGGGACACCTCGTGCACCCACACCCCGGCCAGCTCCTCGACCGGGGTGCGGGCCACGAAGGCGGGGGAGACGTAGCACCGCCAGTGGCGGTCGACCGCCATCGTCGGCACGCGCCGCGACTCCACCGGGTGCAGGGCGAACAGGGCGGTCGCCAGGTACGGGCGGACCCGGGCGGCGTGCAGGCGCGCGGCGAACAGCTTCTCCCGGTCGAGCTCCAGGCCCCCCGTGCTCGCCTCGCCGCTCATCGGCCCGCCCCCGTCCGCTCCTTGGCCGCCCGCGCCATCGAGCGGTCCGCGCGCCGGGACATGGACACCACGCCCGCGAGCCGCTCGATCGCCTCCGGTACGTCCCAGTCCTCGCGCCGCAGCGCCGCGAGGGTGGTGGCGGGCACGACGACCAGGTCCGGTGCACCGGTTTCCATCGCCCGTACGAGCAGCGCCCAGGCCGCGTTCCAACGGTCCTCTGTGAGAAGGGATTTGACCACCTCGACGACTCCTTCGAGGGTGGCCTGGCGCCGGTCGCCGCGTTCCGGCAGTTCGGCGTGCACGGGGTCGGCGAGGAGGAGTTCGGGGTCGGGCAGGTCCATCCGGTCGAGCCAGGCCAGGAGTTCGAGGCCGGAACCGTCGCCGACGGTGCCGCGCACGAGCAGCGACAGGACGTCCCGGTCCGAGCCGGCGGCGGTCGCGAAGGCGATCAGGGACAGGGCCATGTCCCAGCTGCGGGGCGACGGCCAGGCGCCGCCCCGGCGGGTCTCGGTGCCCGGCAGCCGGTGGACGAGGGCGGGGCGCGCGGTCAGCAGCCCGCACACCGCGCGGCGGGCCCGGTCCACGGCGCCGGGGAGCAGCGCGGGGTCCAGGCGGGGGAGGACGGCGCGCGGCCAGGTGCCGCCGAGGCCGCGGATCACCACCTCGTGGTCGTGGGCCCACTGGAGATGGACGAAACGGTTCGCCAGCGGGGCGCTCAGCTCCCAGCCGTCCGCCGCCGAGGCCCGCGGATTGGCGGCGGCCACGATCCGTACGTCGGCCGGGAGCCGGAGCGAGCCGATACGCCGTTCCAGGACGAGGCGCAGGAGCGCGGCTTGGACGGCGGGCGTGGCGGTGGACAGTTCGTCGAGGAACAGCAGCCCGCGGCCCTGCCGTACGAGCCGGATGGCCCAGTCCGGCGGTGCGAGCGGCACGCCCTGTTCCGCCGGGTCGTCGCCGATGACGGGCAGGCCGGAGAAGTCGGAAGGTTCGTGCACGCTGGCGATGACGGTGGTGAGCGGCAGATCGAGGGTGTCGGCGAGCTGGGTCAGCGCGGCGGTCTTGCCGATGCCGGGCTCGCCCCACAGCAGGACCGGGAGGTCGGCGGAGACGGCCAGGGTCAGCGCCTCCAGCTGGGGGTCGGGCCGGGGCTCGGTGCGGGTGTCGCGCAGGAGGGCGAGCAGGTCGGCCGCGACGTCGAGCCGGGCGGGGGCAGGAGCGGGGGAGGCGGAAAGGGAGGGGGAGGGGGAAGGGGTATATGAGGGCATAAGGGTCACCTGAGGGTCGAGGAGGGGAAGGGTGGGGGCTCGCGCGGATCAGCGCGGGGAGCGGCGGCGGGGCCGGGTGCGGGGGTTCTCGGTACGGCGGGGTGCGCGGCCGGCCTGCTGCCGGGGCCGCGGGCCGATGAGGCCGGCCCGGTAGAGCCCGTACGTGATCCGGCGCCGGGCGGCGTCCTCCAGGGCGTCCCGGAGCGCGCCGTCGCGCAGCGTCGCCGCGGGCCCGAGCAGGCCCTCGACGACGGCCAGGGCCCCGGCGGCGTCACCGTGGTCCAGCCGGTCCCGTACACCGGCGAGGCCCTCGGGGCGACGGTGCGCGTCGTCGATGGCCCGCAGGCAGGGCAGCGGGGTGCCGGACAGGGCGGCCAGCAACTCCTCCCGCCGGACCTCGGCGGGCGAGTGGTCCAGCGCCGAGAGCACCCCGTCGACCAGCGCGATCCGGTGCCGGGCGCCCCGGCACACCACGGTCCGGGGCCGGCCCGGCTCGTGCTCCGCCGGCGGCGGCGTCTCCCGGGCGCGATCGGGTACGAGCGCGGCGGCGACCAGGGGATGCAGCCGGCCCGGATCGATCGCGCCGGCCCGCAACAGCAGCAGGTCCGGCGGGACACCGGCCGCCGCGTCGGGCAGCAGCGGCAACACGGTACCCGGGCCGCCGCGGTCGCCCCGCGGCTGCTCGGTGATCCGTGCCGCCGCCCGAGCGTCCACCGCGACGACGAACCGGCGGCCGGCCGCCCGTACGGCCACGTCACCCGACGTACGCCCCTCGGAACGCAGCAGGATCCGGGCCTCGGCCGCCCACCGGCCGAACGGCGGCCCGTCCGGCTCCGGGTCGTCCACCGCCCCGGAGCGGGCCCGCAGTTCATCGGTCCGGCGCGCGTCCCAGAGGTGCCGGTGCAGATCGAACCGGAAGCGCCGGCTGGGGTGCGGATGGGGATGCGGGTACGCGGGGCCGCCGGGCGGTCCGCCGTCCCAGAGCGCGAGACTGATCCGCTGCCCGCCGTCCGCCCAGGCGGGCGCCGTGCGGACCACGAGGGTCAGCGCGGACGGCACGTCCCGGTCGGGCGGTTCGTACCGGGCCAGAGGAACGGTGAGGCCGGGCCGCAGCAGCCCGTCGGGAGCGATCCGGGGCATGTGCCAGCGCAGCAGGTCGGGCGCCAAGTGCCGTAGATCCGCGCGGACATGGCGGGCCGCCTCGCTGCCGTGGGTACGGGCCAGGGACTTCAGGCCGAGGTCGAGATCGAAGCCCGCCGCGGCGCACGCACCGGCCCAGTCGCCGGTCCGGCGCCGTGCGGTCGCGGTCTCGATCATGGAGGCCGGCACGGCGAACTCGCGCACGCGCGGCCAGAAGGAAAGAGGAGTCGTACCGTTCGCGGTGTCGGTGAGCATCAGCACTCACCTTGCGCGGACGGGACCCCCGATCTGTGAGAGGTGTGAGTCGTCATCGCGGCGATCGTAACCGCGCGCGACTTCCCGGCGCCACACCCATGTCGCGGCCGCCGAACCATGCATGCGTGCTTGCTTGTTTTCGACGCCGGTGCCAAGGTCTCACCCAGCCGTCCGCCGCACCGCGCCCGTACCAGCGGCCGGCTGAAGAAACGACAGGTCGAGTTCGGTCGAACGACACCGGGACCCGGGTGGTGTCGGGCAAGATCCTTCGCCGGGAACCGAAGGGCCGAAGGCGCCCAGGGCGCCCAGCGCGCCCATGGCACCGAAGGCACCGACGACTTCGAAGGCACCGAGGGAACGGAAGGACCGGACATGAGCCTCATCCGTACGGCGTCCGAGCGCGGGATCACCACCCTGACCCTGGACTCCCCGGACAACCGCAACGCCCTGTCGGCGGCGCTCGTCGCCGAACTCTCCGACGCTCTCGCCGCCTGCGGCAAGGACCCGGCCGTCCGCGCGGTGGTGCTCGCCCACACCGGCACCACCTTCAGCGCGGGCGCCGACCTGAAGGCGCCCCCGAGCCCGTACACCTTCGTCGACCTGCTGCGGCAGATCGTCGAACTCCCCAAACCCGTGGTCGGCGTGGTCGACGGCCACGCGCGGGCCGGCGGGCTCGGACTGCTCGGCGCCTGCGATGTCGTCCTGGCGTCGGAGGGCGCGGACTTCGCGCTCACGGAGGTACGGATCGGGGTCGCGCCCGCCGTCATCGCCCTCACCCTGCTGCCGAAGCTCGAACCCCGCTCGGCGGCCCGCTACTTCCTGACGGGCGAGCGGTTCGGGACGGCCGAGGCGCGAGTGATGGGACTGGTGACGGGGCCGCTCGCCGACCTCGGCCAGGTCCTCGACGGACTGCGACGTGCCTCCCCGCAGGGGCTGCGCGCGACGAAGCGGCTGGTCACGGCTAGAGTCCTGGAAACCTTCGAGCGCGACGCGGAGGAACTGGTCCAGTTGTCCGCCACGCTCTTCGCCTCCACCGAGGCGAGAGAAGGGATGACGGCCTTCCTCGAACGACGGGACCCCGCGTGGCGACTGTGACTGGCGGCGGCCCGGCGGGCCCCGGAAGCGGTAACGGGGGCGGAAACGGCGGCGGCCGCGGCGCCGGGCCCAAGCAGGACCGCAGCCGCGCCACCCGGCAGCGGCTGCTCGAAGCGGCTGTCGCCTGCCTCGCCGAGTACGGCTGGGCCGGTTCCACCGTCTCCGTCGTCGCCGAACGCGCCGGGGTCTCGCGCGGCGCCGCCCAGCACCACTTCCCCACCCGCGAGGACCTGTTCACGGCCGCCGTCGAGTACGTCGCCGAGGAACGCTCCCAGGCCCTGCGCGCCCTGCCCACCCAGGACCGGCCCACGGTCGTCGCGGCCCTCGTCGACCTCTACACCGGGCCGCTCTTCCGCGCCGCGCTCCACCTGTGGGTCGCCGCCGCCGACGAGGAGCAGCTGCGGCCCCGGGTCACCGAGCTGGAGGCGCGGGTGGGCCGCGAGTCGCACCGCATCGCCGTCGAACTCCTCGGCGCCGACGAGTCCCGCCCCGGCGTCCGCGAATCCGTCCAGGGCCTCCTCGACATGGCCCGCGGCCTGGGCCTGGCCACGCTCCTCACCGACGACCGGGCCCGCCGCGAACGGGTCGTCGCCCAGTGGGCGAGGCTCCTGGACGAGGCCCTGGGCTGAGCGCTCAAGGGCCCGGGCGTCCCCGGCGGACGGCCCGGGCCCGCGCCCGTACACGAGCGGTACGGGCCGTACGACGCGTACCGCGCGCGTACGGCCGCCGGATCAGTTCGCGAGGTCCACGATGTCGCCGAAGCCCTCGATCTCGCGCGGGTCGCGCTGCCCCGGCCCGGTGTAGCGGGCGGACGGGCGGACCAGGCGGCCGGTGCGCTTCTGCTCCAGGATGTGCGCCGACCAGCCGGCCGTACGGGCACACGTGAACATCGACGTGAACATATGCGCCGGGACCTCGGCGAAGTCGAGCACGATCGCGGCCCAGAACTCCACGTTCGTCGCGAGCACCCGGTCCGGGCGGCGGTTGTGCAGCTCCTCCAGGGCCGCCTTCTCCAGCGCCTCCGCGACCTCGAAGCGCGGCGCCGCGAGCTCCTTGGCGGTCCGGCGCAGCACACGGGCGCGCGGGTCCTCGGCGCGGTAGACGCGGTGGCCGAAGCCCATCAGGCGCTCGCCCTTGTCGAGGGCCTGCTTCACGTACGCGGTCGCGTCGCCGGTGCGCTCGATCTCCTCGATCATGCCGAGGACGCGGGACGGCGCGCCGCCGTGCAGCGGCCCGGACATCGCGCCGACCGCGCCGGACAGGGCGGCGGCCACGTCCGCGCCGGTGGAGGCGATGACGCGGGCGGTGAAGGTGGAGGCGTTCATGCCGTGCTCGGCGGCCGAGGTCCAGTACGCGTCGACGGCCTTGACGTGCTTCGGGTCCGGCTCGCCGCGCCAGCGGATCATGAACCGCTCGACGATCGACCCCGCCTTGTCGATCTCGCTCTGCGGCACCATCGGCAGGCCCTGGCCGCGCGCCGACTGGGCGACGTACGACAGCGCCATGACGGCGGCCCGGGCGAGGTCGTCGCGGGCTCGCTCGGCGGAGATGTCCAGGAGCGGCTTGAGGCCCCAGACCGGCGCGAGCATGGCGAGCGCGGACTGGACGTCGACGCGGATGTCGCCGGAGTGCACCGGGATCGGGAAGGGTTCGGCGGCCGGCAGGCCGGGGTTGAAGGCGCCGTCGACGAGCAGGCCCCAGACGTTGCCGAAGGAGACGTGCCCGACCAGGTCCTCGATGTCGACCCCGCGGTAGCGGAGCGCGCCGCCCTCCTTGTCGGGTTCGGCGATCTCGGTCTCGAAAGCGACGACTCCTTCGAGCCCGGGTACGAAGTCGGACATGGGGCGGCTCCTCGATCGATCGATGGTGACGCAACGGAACGCGAACGGACGGCTGCGAAGAAGCAAGGGAATAATTGATCGATGATCAATCATTCGGCGGTCCGCTTGGGGGAGAGTGACAGCGATTCAGGGACGAGTCTGTACGGTTCCGATGGTGCGGGGAAGCGTGACATCCGGCACACTGCGCCGATCCGGCGAGGAAGGATTGGCACCCCGTGCCACTGGGCAGAATGAAGCGCTGCGGCAGGATGGGACACGTGACCGACGCCCTCGATCCCGCCGACGCACCCCGCGACGCGCACGACGCGCACGACGCGCGTGATTCCCGCGATACCGCCGGTGCGCCCCTCGAACCCCTCGATCCCGCCGACATGCGCGAGCAGTACCGGACCAGGGAACTGATCACGGACGATCTCGCGCCCGAGCCGATCGGACAGTTCGCGCGCTGGTTCAAGGAGACCGCCGCCAACCCGGCGATCCACGAGCCGAACGCCATGATCGTCTCCACCGCCGACGCCGACGGCCGCCCCTCCTCGCGCACGGTGCTGCTCAAGCACTACGACGAGGCCGGCTTCGTCTTCTTCACCAACTACGGCTCCCGCAAGGGCCGCGAGCTGACGGCCAACCCGTACGTCTCGCTGCTCTTCCCGTGGCATCCGCTGGCCCGCCAGGTGATCGTCACCGGCCGCGCCGAGCGCACCGGCCGGGACGAGACCGTCGCGTACTTCCGTACCCGTCCGCACGGCTCCCAGCTCGGCGCGTGGGCCAGCCGCCAGTCCACGGTGATCGGGTCGCGGGCCGAACTGCTCGCCCGGTACGAGGAACTGGCCGCCCGCTACCCAAAGGACGAGCAGGTGCCGGTGCCGCCGGAGTGGGGCGGCTTCCGGGTCGTCCCGGAGACGGTGGAGTTCTGGCAGGGGCACGAGAACCGGCTGCACGACCGGCTGCGGTACGTGGCCGAGGGCGGGTCCTGGCGGGTGGAGCGCCTGTCCCCGTGACGCACGGGCTCCCTGGTGTGCGGGTCCCGTGGTGCACGGGCTCCCGGATCTACGGGGTGACAGGCGGGGAAACGCAGACGACCCGTGGGCCTTGGTCCCGTCCGCCTAGGTTCGGACGGGAGCCGGTCGGACTGACCGGCGGCCCACGGGTCGGGTGACTGCGGTGGTGTCGGCAGACGGCCTGCCGAGCTGCACACGAGTGCGACGGCAGGCCTCAGCCCGCAGTCACCTCACGAGTCCGAAAAGAAATCATGTTTTCGGATCACCTCCTTTCGCGTGTACCCCCACCCTAGGAAGCACCCGTCTCCCGGCTCAACCGGTTTTTCGCGGTGGAATTTTTGTGGCGTCCTTACGCCGAACTTTCACCGAAGGGGCTGTGTCCTGGGTCACGTTTCGAGTTGAATGAGGCAGGGGGTGGCCTGATGAGTACTGGCTCTACACGCGACACGACCGGTACGGCGAGCGTCCCGGAGGTTCCGGGTGTCGATCTGCTCGCCGCCCTGCTCGACGGAATGGACGCCGCGCTCTGCGCGCTCGACGCCACCGGCACCGTCACCCACTGGAACCGCGAGGCCGAACGCATCCTCGGCTGGAGCGCCCGGGAGGCCGTCGGACGGCACGGGTTCGACGGCTGGGCGGCCCGCAGCGCCGACGCCGAGGAGGTCCTGGCCCGGCTGATGTGCGCGATGACGGTGCCGGGCCGGCAGGTCCACGAGTTCGCGCTGCTGCGCAAGGACGGCGGGCGGGTCCTCGTCCGCGCCCAGACGACCGGCGTGCGCGGCGCCGACGGGCGCCCGGCCGGGGTGTACTGCGCCTTCGGCGAGACCCACGTCCAGATCGACCTGGAACGCTCGCTCGCGCTCGGCGAGGGGCTGCTCGCGGACGCCGCCTGGGGCGTCGTCCTCGTCGACGCCGACCTGCGCCCCGCCGTGCTCAACGGTCACGCCGCGCGCGCGTTCGGCGCGCCCCGCGCCGCCCTGCTCGGCCGGCCCCTCGGCGACCTCGTCGGCCAGGGCGTCGACGAACTGGAGAGCGCCCTCCTGCACGTCCTCGCCTCCGGCAGCGCGCCCGAACCGGCCGACGTGTGGGTGACCCTGCGCGGCCCGCACGGTGAACGCCGCCGCTGCTGGCGCTGCGGGTTCGTCCGGCTCGCCTCGCCGTTCGCGGAGGCGGACGACCCCGTGCCGCTCGGCGCGGGCTGGCTCTTCCAGGACGTCACCGACACCCGGCGGGCCACCCAGGACGCCGACCGGCTGACCCTGCGCTTCGCCCGGCTGCACCGCGCGTGCGCGGCGGCCGCCGAGTGCGAGGACCCGCTGCGGGCGGCCGGCGCGCTGCTCGACGCCGTCCTCACGGGGTACGCGGACCACGTCCTGGTCGACCGGGCCACCCCGGACGGGCGGCTCGTCCGGATCCTCGCGAGTCCCTCCGGCGCCGCCGCTCCCGGCCCGGTCGCGCCGGTCGCCTCCGGCGGCATCCCGACGCGCTACCCCGCCGCGCACCCCGCGCTGCGGGTGGTCGCCCACCCGGCCCCGGCCCGCGCCGAGGCACCCGGTGCCGCCGTGCCCGACACCTCCGCCTCCGGCGCCCCGCGCTGGGCCGCCGACCACCGCTGGCCGGCGGACACCATGCGGGCCCTGTGCCTGCCGCTGCGGGCCGGCGGCCGCACCCTCGGCGTCCTCACCTTCCTGCGGTCCGGTTTCCGGCCGCCCTTCTGCCGTGAGGACACGGCATATGCCGAGACGGTGGCGGCCCAGGTCGCGGCCCGGCTGGCGGTCCCGGCGGCGGAACAGCCGTGAACGACGGCGTGGGGGCCGTGGCGAGAACACGCCACGGCCCCCACGTACGCGCGCGTGAGCATCCGAATCGTTCAGTGACGGTAGAAGACGCGGTCCCCGTACTCCGTCATCACACGGCCGTTCCACTCGTGGCCGCCGTCCACGTTCCCCGAGCGCAGCAGCGGCGGCTCGATGCCGCGCGCAACCAGCTCCTCGACGGCCGCGGCCGTCATGGCCTGCATCAGGGCGCTGGTGACGACCGTCGAGGCGGGCGCGAACGGCGCCTCGACGGCCTCGTGGGTGAGCTCCGCGTCCCCGACCGCGATCTTGGAGTCGAGGACGATGTCGCAGTGGTCCTTGAGGTACGTGCCCGAGGCGTGCCGGGAGCGGGTCTCCGTCGCGTACGCCACCGAGGTCACCCCGATCACGGTGAGGCCCAGGGCGCGTGCGTTCATCGCCATCTCGACCGGCAGGGCGTTGCGCCCGGACAGGGAGATGATCACCAGGACGTCGCCGGCCCGCGCGGGGGAGGAGTCGAGGACCGCGCTCGCCAGGCCGTCGACCCGCTCCAGGGCCGAGCCGAGGGTCGCTGGCATGACGTCGACGCCGACGGCGCCCGGCACCGCCAGCAGGTTCATCAGGGCCAGACCGCCCGCCCGGTAGACCACGTCCTGCGCGGCCAGCGACGAATGGCCCGCGCCGAACGCGAAGAGCCGGCCGCCCGACACGACGGCTTCGGCGATGGCGGTGCCCGCGGCGGCGACGGACGCCGCCTCCTCGTCCCGTACCTTCTCGAGCAGGCCGATGGCGGCGTCGAAGAACTGCCCGGCCAGCTTGCTCTCGCCCATGGCGGCGGCTCCTTCTCCCTCGTGGTCGCGGATCACGGTGCGGTCTGGACCATTGCTCTGTCAATACCGCGTCGTCCGGCGAGCCACGGTTGTCGGTGCGATGCGTCAGAATTGGGGCAGGGCCAGCGCACGACTCATCGAGGGGCACGTATGTCCGGACTGATCGACACCACCGAGATGTATCTCCGCACCATCCTGGAGCTGGAGGAGGAAGGTGTGGTCCCCATGCGTGCCCGGATCGCGGAGCGGCTGGACCAGAGCGGTCCGACCGTCAGCCAGACGGTGGCGCGCATGGAGCGGGACGGTCTGGTGGCCGTCGCCAGCGACCGGCATCTGGAGCTGACGGACGAGGGCCGCCGCCTGGCCACGCGCGTGATGCGCAAGCACCGCCTCGCCGAGTGCCTGCTCGTGGACGTGATCGGCCTGGAGTGGGAGCAGGTCCACGCCGAGGCGTGCCGCTGGGAGCACGTGATGAGCGAGGCCGTGGAGCGGCGCGTCCTGGAGCTGCTGCGGCACCCGACGGAGTCGCCGTACGGCAACCCGATCCCGGGCCTGGAGGAGCTGGGCGAGCGGACCGAGGCGGAGTCCTTCCTGGACGAGTCGATGGTGTCGCTCGCGGACCTGGACGCCGGCGACGACGGCAAGACGGTGATCGTGCGGCGGATCGGCGAGCCGATCCAGACGGACGCCCAGCTGATGTACACGCTGCGGCGGGCGGGCGTGCAGCCCGGCTCCGTGGTGTCCGTGACGGAGTCGCCGGGGGGTGTCCTGGTGGGCAGCAGCGGCGAGGCCGCCGAGCTGGACGCGGAGATCGCGGCGCACGTCTTCGTCGCCAAGCGCTGAGGCGCCGCCCGGCTCCCCGAGCCTGAGGCGCCGCGCGGCCCCCTGATCCCCGAACCCCGTTCGCTGATCCCCGGCCCCGGCCCCGGTCCCCGAGCCCCGAATCCCGATCCCTGATCCGGACTCCCGGCTCCGGATCGGGGGCCGGGGCGAGCTTTTTCCTGTCTTTCCCCGCCTCGCCGTCACGATTCACGGCGGAATGGCCGCGCGTGCGCCCCTTTTTGTGCCACGCTGGGGTGATGAGGGTCGCCCTCCCGACGACAGACGCAGCGAAGAACCCCGGCGCCGCATGGCGCCGGGGTTCGTCCTCCCCTGTGCTGACCCGGAGCCCCGAGCTCTCAGGGTCATTCCCCGCGGACCGGTTTCCCCGAGCGGTCCGCCCCCCGCTCAAGATCTCCCCTCGGCCACGGCCGTCAACCCTTGAGGGCTGTCACTCGAAGGTGGGGTGTCGCGTGGCAGAAGGGCGCTTTCGAACGTAGGTTCGATAATCTGATGCAGTTCCACGGATCAAGCGGGGTCATGGGGAAAGAGGGGGTGTCGAGGAGCGTGATGCGACGACTCGACGTCAAGGGAGCCGACGGCGTACGCCTGGCGGCCTGGGATTTCACGGAACCGACCGCACCCGACAGCGGGCCCGGCGTCCTGCTGCTGCACGGTCTGATGGGCAGTGCCTCCCACTGGGCCCCGGCCGCCGCGTGGCTGGCCCCGCGGCATCGCACGATCGCCCTGGACCAGCGCGGCCACGGCGCCAGCGAGAAGCCGGCCGGCCCGTACACCTGCGAGGCGTACGTGGCGGACGCGGCCGCCGTCGTCGAGGACCTCGGCATCGGCCCGGTGACCCTGGTCGGCCACTCCATGGGCGCGCTCACCGCCTGGCGGCTGGCCGCCGAGCGCCCCGACCTGGTCCGCGCGCTGGTCATCTGCGACATGCGGCCCTCCGCGCTCGGCGTGGCCTCGCAGCGCGAGTGGCAGGACTGGTTCCACCACTGGCCGGTGCCGTTCCCGACGCTCGACGCCGTGCACCGCTGGTTCGGCGAGGACGACCCCTGGGTGGAGCGCCCGCGGCCGGCCCGGGGCGCGTTCTTCGCCGAGGTGATGGCCGAGCACGCGGACGGCTGGCGGCCGGTCTTCGACACGGGCCAGATGCTCACGTCCCGGGAGATCTGGGCCCGCGAGGCGCACTGGGACTCGCTGGCCCGGGTCGGCTGCCCCACCCTCGTCGTCCGCGGCCTCGACGGCGAACTCGGCCGGGCCGAGGCCCAGGAGATGGTCCGGGTGCTGCCCCGGGGCGCGTACGCGGAGATCCCCGACGCGGGCCACCTGCTGCACTACGAGCACGCCGACGCCTGGCGCGAGGCCGTCGAGCCGTTCCTGAACGGCGTCCTCGCCGTCTGACCCATCCCGGTCGTCTGCCCCGTCTCGTCGGGAACCCGCCGCCAAGCCCGGTTGGCGGGTTCCGTGCTGAGTACGCGTACTCATGTACTCCGTGGCTGCCCGCTGACATGCTCCGCGCCATGACGACCGACAGCAGAAGCGGCGGAAGTGGCGGCGGAACCGACGGCGGAACCGGTGGCGGACACGGCAGGGGCGCGCTGACGGCCCTGCATCTCTTCCTGGTCTGGGCGGCGATGACGGCCGCGGTGCCGATGCTCGGCTTCGGCGTGGTGGCGGCGGCCTGGAGCGGCGGGGCGGCACCGGTCTTCGCCGTGGCCGTGCCGCTGACGCTGGCTCTGCTGGTCCTGGCGGGCCTGCCGGCCAGGACCGTGGTGCCGATGTGCGGTTCCCGGTCGGGGCTGGTCGGCTGGGCCGCCCTGGTCTTCGCCCTCGGCACGATCGGCATCCTGGCGGGTCTGGCGGCCTACACCGGGGACGTCGACCTGGGGAGCGCCGGCACCCGGATCGCCCTGACCGGGGTGCCGTACGCCGTGGCCGCCGCGTTCTTCGTACCGGGCCGGTGGGTCCGGCCGGCCGCGCTCGCCGTCCTGGCCGCCGCGGTGGCGTACGGGGGTTTCGTCGGCCCGGCGCGCGCCGAGCGGCAGCAGGACGAGGCCGAGCTCGCGCGGTACCGGGAGCACAAGGAGCTGCTGTTCCTGGGCGACGCGCCGGCGGGCATGCGGGTGTCCCGTGCCCAGGTCGGCCCCACCGACTTCACCGTTGAGTACCGGCCCGTCCGGGAGAGCTACGTGTCGGGGTACGCGGGCCTCGCGGTGCGCCGGGTGTTCACGCCGGAACTCCGCTGCCCGGAGCCGGTCAAGGACAGGACCTGCGCGGTGGGCGCGGACGGCGTGATGAAGCTGGTCGACGAGTTCCCGGACGGCGCCCGCAAGGTCACCCTCGCGCGCCGCATCGGGAACGTGGAGGTCACGGTCGGCGACGGGACCGCGGACGAACCCCTGCTGCGCCGTCTCCTGGCCACACTGCACTCGCTGTCGGACGCGGAGCTGGAGAAGCTGAGGCAGGAGAAGGTGATCACCTTGCGCTGACCTCCGCATGGTCCGCCACAACGCGGAGGCCCCCGCCGCACGGCGAGGGCCTCCGAGATGTGATCGCCGACGGGCGACGGGCGACGGGCGACGGGCGACGGGCGACGGGCGATAGGCGACGGGCGCCGCCGTCAGCCCTTGCTGACCGCTGCCAGGATCTCCGGCAGCCGCTTCGCGACCCGCGGGGCCGCCAGCTTCAGACCGCCCCAGATCAGCAGCGCCCCGTACAGCAGGCCGCCGAGCAGCAGCCCCATGCTCGTGACGGCGTCCGAGTCGTCCATCAGGATCGCCGGCACGAGCACCGGCGAGCACAGCGCCGCCGCCGCGAACATGCTGCCGAAGATGGACATCCAGGCGAGTCCGCCCTGCCCCGGCGCCACGTTCTTGTAGGCGCTGTCCTGCGGGATGGAGTACGGGAAGTACGCCGACGCCACCGCGCCGAGACCCACCATCGCGCCGAGGATCGCCAGCGCCGCGCCGAGGACCTGCGCGAAGCCGTTCCACTCGCCGAGGATCGCCGCCGTCGCCACGAACACCAACAGCGTGTACGGCAGCGTGATGGCCAGCAGCGCCATGGCCCGCGCCCGCAGCTCGGCGTAGGCGTCGGCCTTGGTGGCGATGGTCTGCGCCACCATCCAGAACGCCGAGGTGTCCTGGCCGAACTGGTTGAACATCTGCATGCCGAGCATGCTCGTGGCGAAGCACGCCCAGTACAGCGAGCCGTTGCCCTGCACGGTGTTGACCACCGGGACGATCAGGCCGACGGCGAGCGAGGTCACCCACGACGCCTTCGTCTTCGGGTCGCGCCAGATGTAGCGCAGGCTGCGCTCCATGACGGCGCCCGCGCGCCCGTCCGGCAGCATCCGGCCGAGCCGGCCCGCGCCGGCCGGCGTGTCCTCGGCCTTCGCGCCGCCGCCCCCGGACGCGCCGATCGTCGAACCGTCCGGCTCGGTCATCAGGCGTACCAGGCTGCGCTGCCACCAGGCGACGAGCCCGGCCAGCGCGGCGGCGGAGATCAGCAGCTTCACGGCGGCGACGGCGTAGTCCCCGTCGCCCGCCGCGTCGATCGCGGAGACGGCGGAGGCCGGCGGCAGCCAGCCCACCACCTCGGCGGCCGGCCGCAGCGTGGCGAGCCCGCCCGCCTCGCTGAGCCGCTGCGCGCCCAGGTTCACGAACTGCATGCCGACCGCGATCATCAGGCCGGACAGCAGGGCCAGGTCGCGCCCCTTGCGCGAGGTGAGGAGCCGGATGTTCGCGGCGGCGACCGCGCGGGACAGCGCCACGCACCCGACAAGGACCAGCGGTACGGCCAGCACGGCGACGACCGCCGCGGCCGCGCCCCGGGCCACGGCGAGGGCCGCGCCCAGCGTCAGGACCAGCGTGAGCGCCGGGCCGACGCCGACCAGCGAGGCCACGAGCAGAGCCCGCGTCAGCGGCCGGGGCCGCAGCGGCAGCATCACCAGACGCGAGGGGTCCAGCGTCTCGTCACCGCTGGGGACGAACAGCGGCATGACCGTCCAGCCGAGCGCGAGCACGCCGACGAGCAGCACCGTCACCGTGCCCGCGTCCGCGCTGCCGCGCAGTCCGAGGAAGGCGAACAGCATGCCGACGGCGAAGAGCGTGGCGAAGGCGATCGAGGAGATGTACGCGGCCATGCGGCCGCCCGACTGCTTCAGCCCGTTCTTCAGGATCGACAGCTTGAGCCGGACGAAGACCGAGGTCAGCGACGGCACCTTGGCGGCGGGCGCCGGGGAGGACGCCGGCGTGGGGGCCGGCGCGGGGGGAGTGGCGGTGGTCATCGGGCCGGACCGCCCAGCCAGTCCAGCGACTCGCCGCTGTCCCGCCCGTTGGCGCCGACCAGTTCCAGGAACGCGGCCTGGAGCGACGGCGCCGAGCCGCGCACCCGCTCCAGCGGGCCCTGCGCGCGGATCTGCCCGGCCGCCATGACCGCGACCCAGTCGCACAGCGACTCCACCAGCTCCATGACGTGGCTGGAGAAGACGACGGTGGCGCCGGAGTGGGTGTAGCGCTCCAGGACGCCGCGGATGATCTGCGCGGACACCGGGTCGACGCCCTCGAACGGCTCGTCGAGGAACAGGACTTCGGGGTTGTGCAGCAGTGCGGCGGCCAGGCCGATCTTCTTGCGCATACCGGTCGAGTAGTCCACGACCAGCTTGTGCTGCGAGCCCGCGAGGTCGAGGACCTCCAGCAGCTGGGTGGCGCGCTTGTCGACCTCGGCGCCGGGCAGCCCGCGCAGCCGGCCGCTGTACGCGAGGAGCTCACGGCCCGAGAGCCGCTCGAACATCCGCAGCCCCTCCGGCAGGACGCCGATCCGCGTCTTGACCTGGGCGACCGACTCGGGATCGGCCCATACGTCGTGCCCCGCCACCCGGATGCGTCCCGCGTCGGGCCGCAGCAGGCCCGTGATCATCGAGAGCGTGGTGGTCTTGCCCGCTCCGTTCGGGCCGACCAGACCGATGAACTTGCCCGCGGGCAGGACCAGATCGATCCCGTTCACCGCGATTTGCTGGCCGAATCTCTTCCACAGCCCCTCGACACGCACGGCGGGAGTGCCGCCGTCCTGCGGCGCACCACCCTCCGTACCCAACGCCCCGTCATATGCCTGGTCAGGCACCATATGCGTCAACCCCCTCGGTTGCCCGTTCGGTCTGGACCACCTTAGAGGGGGGTGCGCTCGGGTCATTTAGCCAAAATGTCGAGGAGCGTTCCCGTCGTTATGAATCGTTAAGAATGCGCGGCGGATCCGGTGTGCTTCGTGGTGGGGCCGGGGCGCTGCGGCAGCCGGGGGCGGTCCGGGGGGCCCGGCGGTCCCGGGCGCTTCGCGACGGCGTCGGCGCGTTCCATCCGCTCCGCGCGGTCCCGGCGCTCCACGCGCTCCATCCGCTCGCGGCGTTCCAGGTGGTCGCGGCGCTCGGCGTGCTCACGGCGCTCGGCCCGCTCCCTGCGTTCGGCGCGTTCGGCGCGCTCCGTGGCGTACGTACGGCCGGCCCGCTCGATC
The DNA here is from genome assembly GCF_040635425.1 of Streptomyces laurentii. Classification (NCBI taxonomy): domain Bacteria; kingdom Bacillati; phylum Actinomycetota; class Actinomycetes; order Kitasatosporales; family Streptomycetaceae; genus Streptomyces; species Streptomyces laurentii. Next base: position 29,894 of record NZ_JBEYHT010000039.1, read on the forward strand.
CGGTCCCCGCGCCGCGCCTGCTCCTCGTCCTGGTCCCGCGCGTCCGCCATCTCCCGGCCGCGCGCGTACGCGAGCGGGCCGATCAGCGACTCGACGTCCGGCAGCCAGCGGTTCGCCGGGGTCGGCTTGCGCGCCCACTGCACGACGCCGTAGCCGCCGACCCGGGTGGGCGGCGCGACCACGTACCGCCCCTCGCCGTACCCGGAGAGACCGAGCACGGACGGCATCCAGCCCAGACTGCGCACCAGGTCCGGCATCTTGCAGGCGGAGCCGGGCAGGACGAAGAAGTACATGCGGCGGTCCGGCGTGTGGGTCACCGGGCCCAGCATCATGTCCATCCGCTCCATCCGGGCCAGCGCCAGGAGGCCGGCCGTCTCGGAGACCTCGATCGCGTCGAACGTACGGCCCGTGGGCAGCAGGACGGACGCGGCCGGATGCTTCGACCACAGCCGGCGCGCACCGCCGGCACTGCCCGTGGCCTGGGTCGACCAGTCGGGCCTGACGGGGTGGGCGCCGGGCATCCGACAGGCGTCCCCGTCGCAGGAACAGCGCACGCGGCCGCCCGGCACGGCCTCCAGCCAGGTCCCCGGGAACACGTCCCAGTGCCGCTCTTCCGCGTACCGCACGGCGTTGTCCAGAAGCGACTCTCGTCGTTCCTTGGGGATCTGTGCGGATTTCGTGACTCCGATGGTCTCTTCCACACCCGACTCAACTCCCGCCGTCACCCGTGGTTACGGGCGTCACGCTCTGGTGGGTGGCGCATCGATCCCGTGCGCGGGGCGCACGGGTGCATGTGCGGGGGCGCGTGGTGAGGTGGGGGCGGTGGGGCGGGTACGCAGTGCGGAGGGCACCGCGCGGGAGCCCCGAGGGCTCCCGCGGCCGGCGTGTCCGGTTTCGCGTGTTCACATCTGCATTGACCGGATATCGGCCGGGCAGTGATCAGCCAGTCGATCGACGGGATCGATGAAGACCAAGGTGACCGACCGGATCGACGAACGCGACCGACGGGCCCGACCGGAGACCTGCCTCGCGTGGCGGGCCCGCCAGGACCGGCCGGAGCGACCGGCCCGGCCGGACCGGACACCGTTGGAACGACCGGACCGTACACCGCTGGAACGACCGGGCAGGCCCGAACCGAACGCCGGCCTCAGGGGGTAACAACCATGGCAGTCAGGCCACTCGTCGCCCGCCAGCCCAACGAACGGCTGCAGGCGCTCATCCAGGAGGCCGGGTGCTCCAACGCCGGCCTCGCCCGCAGGGTCAACATGGTCGGCGCGGAGCGCGGCCTCGACCTGCGGTACGACAAGACGTCGGTGGCGCGCTGGCTGCGCGGCCAGCAGCCGCGCGGCCGGGCGCCCGGGATCATCGCCGAGGCGCTGGGCCGCAAGCTGGGCCGTACGGTCACCATCGACGAGGTGGGCATGGCCAACGGCCGCAACCTCGCCTCCGGCGTCGGCCTCCAGTTCGCGCCGACCGTGCTCGGCGCGATCGAGCAGGTCTGCGAACTGTGGCGGAGCGACGTGGGCCGGCGGGACTTCCTGTCCGGCTCGGCGGTCGCCGCCTCCGCGCTCGTCGAACCGAGCAGGGACTGGCTGATCACCGGCCCCGACCCGTTGGTCGCGCGGGCCGCCGGGGCGCGGGTCGGGGTCTCGGACGTGGCGGCGGTACGGGCGATGACGGACGCGCTGGTCCGGCTCGACCGGCAGTTCGGCAGCGGGCACGTACGGCCGGTGGTCGTCCATTACCTCAACAGCGTGGTGTCCGGGATGCTCTCCGGCTCCTACCGGGAGGCCGTCGGGCGCGAGCTGTTCGCGGCGGTGTCGAGACTGACCGAGCTGGCCGGGTACATGGCCGTCGACACGGGGCAGCCGGGGCTCGCCCAGCGCTACTACATCCAGGCGCTGCGGCTCGCGCAGGCGGCCGGGGACCGGGCGTACGGCGGGTACGTGCTCGCCGCGTCGATGAGTCATCTCGCCGCCCAGCTCGGCAATCCGCGCGAGATCGCGCAGCTCGCGCGGGCGGCGCAGGAGGGGGCGCGCGGGCAGGTGCCGCCGCGCGCCCAGGCGATGTTCCTGGCCGCCGAGGCCCGCGGGCACGCGCTGCTGGGCGACGGGCACGCCTTCGACCTGGTCGTGGGGCGGGCCGAGGAGGCGCTGGAGCGGGCCGATCCGGAGGCGGGCGACGACCCGGACTGGATCGCGCACTGGGACGAGGCGTATCTCGCGGACGAACTGGCGCACGGCCACCGCGACCTGGGGCGGGGGCGGGAGGCGGCGGTCGCGGCCCGGAAGTCCCTGTCCGGGCATCCGGAGAGCCGGGCCCGGCGGCGCGCGATCGGCCTGGCGCTGCTCGCGGCGGCGCAGGTCCAGCAGCGCGAGGTGGAGCAGGCGGTGCACACGGGCGGCCGGGCGCTGGAGATGCTCCGGACGCTGCGGTCCTCGCGGGGGATGGAGTACCTCGGGGATCTGAAGGAGCGGCTCGAACCGTTCGCGGCGGAGGTGGTGGTACGGGAGTTCGGGACCCGGCTGGAGCTGTACGCGGCGTGAGAAGGCGGCGCGCGTGACCCGGGCGGGCCTGGGTTCGGGGGCGCGTACGGGGTGGTGAAAGGAGCGAAGAGGTGTGAAGGGGAGTCAAGAGGAGTGAAGAGGAGTGAAGAGGAGTGAAGGCGGGGGAACCGGGCGCCGGAAGGAGGCCGCGTGGAGGAGCCGGCACGGAGGCGGCGGCCGGGAGGAGGGGCGTGAAGAAGGGGGCGTGACGGAGATCACCGACGTCACACCTCCGTTACACCTGGGTCGGACGTGTGTGCGGCGCCCCGTGACCACCCGGTAGCGTGAGCCGACGGTTCCGTAGGTAGGCGGACGCACACACAGTCCATTGGTAGGAGTCCCGGTGACGCACAGCGGACAGGGGCCGGAGCAGCAGTATCCGGCCGCTCAGCCCCTCCCCCCTGAGGTGACCCCTGGTGGCCCCTCGGACGCCCAGTCGACGCAGTACCTGCCGCCGATACCGGGCGCGGGGGCGCCGCCGCAGCCCGGTTACGGCTATCCGCATCCGCACGCCGCCCAGGCGCCGCAGCCCGGCGTCCCGCAGCACGGCGCGCCGCAGCCCGGATACGGCTATCCGCACCCGGCCGCCCCCGCGGACGCGCAGGCCACCCAGTACATCAGCCCCGTCCCCGGCGCCCCGGCCCCCGGCGCGGACAGCCAGGCCACGCAGTACCTGCCGCCGGTCCCGCCCGCGGGGGCGGACAACCAGGCGACGCAGTACCTCGCGCCCGTGCCCCAGCAGGGCCCGCCGCCGGGACACCCGCAGGGCCCGCCCCCCGGCGCCGTACCGCCGCCGCACGGGCAGCAGGAGCGGCCGCCGCTCGCCGACTTCGACAACCTGTTCCGCAACGACGCCCCGCAGCAGGCCCCGCAGCAGGCCCCGCAGCCGCAGCCGGGGTACGGCTATCCGCACCCCCAGGCCGCCCCGCAGCAGCCCCAGCAGCAGCACGGGTACGGCTACCCGCACCCGCAGGCGGCCCCGCCGCAGCAGCAACAGCCGTACGGCGGCTACCAGGACGCGTACCAGGACCCCCACTACGCGGAGCCCGAACCGCCCCGCCGCAAGGCGCCGGTGAAGCTGATCGCGGCCGTCGTCGCGGGCTGCGCCGTGGTCGGTCTCGGCGCGGGCGCGCTGCTCAGCGGGGGCGGCGACGACAAGAAGAACGTCGCGGGCAAGGGTGACCAGAACGTGGCCGCCAGTTCGCCCGTGCCGCCCACCGGCCCCGGGCAGGCGCCGGCGCCCGAGGCGACCGTCGACCCGGTGAAGACCCAGGCCGCGGCCCTCGACAAGCTGCTCGCGGACAGCAACAGCAGCCGTGACGCGGTGATCCGTTCGGTCGAGCTGATCAAGAAGTGCGACAACCTCGACCAGGCCGCGGCCGACCTGCGCGCCGCGGCCGCGCAGCGGCGCGGTCTCATCACCCGGCTCAAGACGCTGTCCGTGGACAAGATCCCGAACAACGCCGCGCTCACCGACTCCCTCACCCGGGCCTGGCAGGCGTCGGCCTCCGCCGACGACTACTACGCGGCGTGGGCGGTCCAGGCGAAGACCAACCACAAGGTCTGCAAGGGCGGTCACGTCAGGCCCACCAGCCAGTCCAAGGCGGGCGACCGGAAGAGCGGCGAGGCCACCGCCGCCAAGAAGCAGGCGTCCGGGCTCTGGAACCCGACCGCCGACAAGTACCAGCTGTCGCGGCGCGAGTGGTCCCAGCTCTGAGCCGGCCGACGGCGCCGGTGACCTCGCCGGCGCCGGTCCGCGTCGACGGGGTGCGCAACCTCCGTGACGCGGGCGGCGTCGGCGCGCTGCCGCCGGGGACGCTCTTCCGTTCCGGCGCGCTGCACGCCCTCGCGCCGGACGGGGCACGGCAGTTGGCGGCCCTCGGCATCCGTACGGTCGTGGACCTGCGCAGCCGGCCCGAGGCCGCCGAACGGCCGGACGCCCTGCACGGCGTGGGGATCGCGCACGCGCACGTGCCGGTGTTCGCGGAACGGGGCTGGCCCGCGGGGCAGCCCGAGCTGTACGAGGCGATGGCCGGGCGGGCGGGCCACGCCACGCTGGCCGTCCTGCGGCGGCTGACCGCCGAGGGCGCCGAGGACGGCGGGCCGGTGCTCGTGCACTGCGCCTCCGGGAAGGACCGGACCGGGGTCGTGGTCGCCGCCGTGCGGAGCCTGTTCGGCGCGTCCGAGGCGGAGGTCACCGCGGACTTCGTACGGTCGAACGCCGAACTGGGACTCTCCGCCGCGCCGTTGACGTCCGAAGCGATGCCCGGCCACAACACCCTGCCGGTCGCGCCCGCGCATCTGCTCGCCGCGCTGCGGTGGATCCGCGCGCACCACGGCTCGCTGCCCGCCTGGCTGCGGGCGCACGGCGCGACGGAGCGCGAGCTGGCGGCGCTGCCGCCCACCGCCGTCTGACTGCTTCCTGACCGGCGTCCGACCGGTGTCCGCCCGGCGTCAGGAGGCGCTGGACAGGACCGTCTTGCCGACATCGACGAAGCCCGGCCGCTGGGCGACGAGCCGGCCCTGCCGGACCACCTGGAACGTCACCGCGCGGTTGACGATCCGGGGGAAGCCCGGGGCGCCGAGGAGGTCGTCGTATCGCCAGCGCAGCGGGGGCGTCAGACCACCGGTGTCGATCTTCGCGCCCTGGTCGAGCGCGTGCGACAGCTGGTACGCGGTGACCCGGTCCTCGCCGAGCGACTCGACGAGCCGGCGCAGCACGGTGTACGCGATCCAGGTCGTCTGCACGCCCGCGTCGGTCGGGTCGACGCGGTTGTCGGCGAAGGCGTTCTCCTTGATCACCTTTCGCATGGGCTGCCACGCCGGGTCGTCGGCCTGCGGGTACCAGCCGGTGACGTACGCGCCCTCGAACGGGCCCTTCGCGCCGCCGGTGCGGTCGATCAGCGGCTGGTCGACGCTGCCGAGGACGGAGGAGATCCGCGGTCCGTTCTTCTCCTCGCCGGTGCCGGTGCCGGTGCCGGTGCCGGTGCCGGTGATGCCGCCGGCCGTGTCCTGTTCGGCGGGCAGGCGGCGGTACGAGTCGAAGAAGACCTGGGTGCGCTCGCCGAGGACGGCGGTGACGCAGCCGTCCGCGCCGCCCGCGCGGGTACGGGCCCGGGTGGCCTCCCGGGTGTACGTGTCGGCGTCCTCGGTCGCCGGGATGTCGGCCGCGCCGTCGTGGCCGGTCCGGCGCAGCCCGGAGTTCAGCAGGTCGGGCAGCCGGTCGCCGGCGATGGTGTCGGGGCGGACCAGGGAGACCCCGCGGCAGGACGCGGCGAGCTGGGCGCCGTGGCCGGCGACGAGGGCGGCCACCCCGCCGTTGACCGGGTAGGACAGCGGGCTGGTGAACTCGTCCTCCGAGATCCCGTAGCCGCCGATGTAGGGGATGCCGGCCGCCTCCAGCGGTGCGATGAAGGCGTCGCCGTTCTGGCTGTACGAGCCGACGACGGCGACGGCGCCCTCGTGGACGGCCCGCCGGGCGCAGTCGGATGCTCCGGCGCTGGTGTTCTGCTCGTTGCAGGTGAGGACACGCAGTTCGTGTCCGTCGATGCCGCCGTTGGCGTTGACCCAACGGGCATATGCCTGAGCCATGGCGGGCATGCCGGGCATATTCGTGGCGCGTGTACGGTCCGGGGCCCAGGTCATGACGGTGACGGGCTCCTTGGAGCCGCCCGCCATCACGGGGAGAACGCCACAGCCGCTGAGCAGCGTTGCCGCTGTCGCCATCGTTGTGGCATATGCGAGAAGTGAGGTGAGACGCCTGCCGGTCATGGACACGCACCATTCCTCCCGATGCGTAACACCGGAGTGAGCTCGCCCCAACGGAGGGTGACGGCAGGGTGAATTGCGAGACTCGGCGGCGGGCCTGTCGGCGGAGGAACGTACGATCGAACGGTGTCCAGCTCCCCCTCCCCTTCCGAGAACCCTTCCCGTCGCGGCCGTCGCTCCTCCACCATGGGCGGCATGCCGCTCAACGACATGCCGTGGTGGCGCTGGCGCGTGAACGTGCGCTCGGCGCTGCACATGCTTTCGGATCCGGGGTTCCACGAGACGACCTGGCGCACCGGCCAGGAGGGGTACGGCGACGTCACCGACGCCGTCTACCGCCTGGTGGAGGACACCTGGCTGGACAACTGGTCCGCGGAGAAATACGTGGGAGCGATCTTCCGCGACTCCGGCGAGGCCTCCCTCGTCGACCTCGTCGTGCTGCGCGTCCTGCGGATCATGCACCAGGTCGGCGCGGACGCCCCGGTCTCCGCGTTCCTCGACCACCACGAGTGGCCGGAGGCCGTGCGGGCCGCTCGCGAGGCACACGTACGGATGGCTTCCGCGGACGGCGAGGACCCGGACGTGCCGCCGCACCCGCTGGACGTGATCCGCATCATGACGCGGGCGGCGTAAGGCCGACGGGGCGCCCGCCCGGGCCCCGTGGCCGTTTCGACGGCCGTCCGGAGGTTGCCCGACGTCCGTCCGTCCCGCATCCGGCCGCCATCCGGCCGCCATCCGACCGCCGTCCGTCTGACGGACGGCGCGGCGGCCGGGCGGGCCGTCTGTGGCAGGCTGGGCCAATGACCGACCAGTACGTCCTCACCCTCTCCTGCCCCGACAAGCAGGGCATCGTGCACGCCGTGTCGAGCTATCTCTTCATCACCGGCTGCAACATCGAGGACAGTCAGCAGTTCGGAGACCGGGACACCGGTCTTTTCTTCATGCGGGTCCACTTCTCGGCCGAGGCGCCGGTGAACGTGGACAAGCTGCGGGCGAGCTTCACCGCCGTGGGCGACTCCTTCGCGATGGACTGGCAGATCCACCGGGCCGACGAGCGGATGCGCGTCGTGCTGATGGTGTCGAAGTTCGGCCACTGTCTGAACGATCTGCTGTTCCGGTCGCGGATCGGCGCGCTGCCGGTCGAGATCGTCGCCGTGGTGTCCAACCACACTGACTTCGCCGAACTGGTGGGCTCGTACGGGATCCCGTTCCGGCATATTCCCGTCACCAAGGAGACCAAGGACCACGCCGAGGCCGAGCTCCTCGAACTGGTGCGTACGGAGAACGTCGAACTGGTCGTCCTCGCCCGCTACATGCAGGTGCTCTCCGACGACCTGTGCAAGCAGCTGACCGGGCGGATCATCAACATCCACCACTCCTTCCTGCCGAGCTTCAAGGGCGCGAAGCCGTACCACCAGGCGCACGCCCGGGGCGTGAAGCTGATCGGCGCGACCGCGCACTACGTGACGGCCGACCTCGACGAGGGCCCGATCATCGAGCAGGAGGTGGCGCGGGTCGGCCACGAGGTCACGCCGGACCAGCTGGTGGCGACCGGCCGGGACGTGGAGTGCCAGGCGCTGGCCCGTGCCGTGAAGTGGCACGCGGAGCACCGCATCCTGCTCAACGGCCACCGCACCGTCGTCTTCGCCTGACTCCCTCGTAGGTGATGCCGCCGCCCATCGCCTCGTCGCAGGTCGCGCAGCGCACGGAGAAGCGCGGGTCGACCCGGAGGAAGGCCGCGTTCTTCAGCTCTCGGATGCCACGCGTGAGCCGTCCGCGGCCGCCTACAGCCGGCTCAGGCCGGCCGCCGCCGAGAGGACGTCGCGGATGGCCTCGCGGTCGCCGTCCTGACCGACGGCCGCCTCTTCCGGCGGTACGTGTCCGGCGAGCAGCTGGCAGAACTCGACCCCGTCCATCGCGACCTGCGCCACCGCGTGCTCGCGCGAGCCCCGGGCCGCCGGCGAGTCGAGCGCGATGAACCAGTGCCCGCCGCCCGCGCCCTCGATCTCCAGATGCAGCGAACGCCCCGGCGCGCCCGCCGCCACCAGCTCCCGGGCCGGTCCCGCGAGTCCCGACCGCCGCCGCCCGGCCAGGGCCGCCGGAAGCTGCCGCGCCGCGAGGTCGATCATGCCGTGCAGATGGGCACCGCTCGGCGGCTCGTACGGATACGCCACCGCCTCCGCGATGTCCTCCGCGTGCACCCAGCACTCGAACGCCCGCTCCAAGAGCGCGTCCCGCAGGGGCATGGCGAAGTCCCCGTAGGTGACCGTCAGGTCCGCGACCCCGCGCCCCGCGAACGACACCGTACGGATCAGGGTGTGGCTCTGGTCCCGCCACGGCTCGCGGACCGCGCGGGTCGGCGGCTGGGACGAGCGGGTCCAGTACGCCTCCGTCCGCTCGGTCGGCGACAGCTCTCCTATGCCGGGGCCGAGCGGGTCGTCCAGGCCGAGGGCCGCCATGACCAGTCCGTCGACGGCGAGGAGATGGCCGATCACCCCGGCCACCGTCGTCTTCCGGTTCACCCTCCGCTCGTGCTCGAACCAGCGCAGCCGGACCGGCGCGTGCCACTCCGCCTCGCCGATGTCCCGCAGCAGCGCGTCGAGCCGCGCGGTCTCCGCGTCGTACGGCGTCGCCCACGTGGGCACCGGGATCCGGGCCGGGCGGCGGCCCAGGCAGTTCTCCAGGACACGGGAGCGCAGCAGCGGGTCCAGGTCCAGATCGCGTTCGGCGTGCAGCAGTCCGACGGCGTCGCGCAGCCGCAGCGCCTCGTCCGCGCAGGGCGCGCACTCGGTCAGATGGGCCTCGACGGCCAGGGTCTCCGCGGGCGAGCAGGCCGACAGCGCCCAGGCCCCGAGCAGCGAGGTGAGCACCCGGTGCGGCAGCTCCGCTTCCGGTTCCGCCGCGGTCTCCGTACGGGGTTCCGGCGCCGGCTCCGCTGCCGCCGCGGCACCCGCGTCCGGCTCGCCCGTCTCGCTCGGCTCGCCCGTCTCGCTCGGCTCGCTCGGCTCGCCCGGCTCGCTTGGCTCGCCCATCCAAGGGAGGGGGTCCGCGAGCGGGGCCGGCGGCCGTGCGGCCAGGTCCGCGTGGTCGTCCGGCGACCGGCGCGGTCCCGGTATCCAGGGCGCGCGGGCGACCTCCTCGTGGTCGTCGTGTCCGGGGTTCACAGGGCCCGTCCGTAACCATGGGGACCAGGTGGCGAGGAGCCTTCCAGCGGCCGGGTGTTCGCCGTCGACAGGAGCTGGAGCCCGAGCCGCAGCCGGCGGCGCGCCTCGTCCTCGGTCACCCCGAGGTCGGCGGCGGTCTGCCGGTAGTCCCGGCGCTGGAAGTACGCGAGCTCCAGGGCCTGGCGCAGCGGGGTCGGCATGGACGTCACGATGTAGTCGGCGCGCGCCGCGACCGACGCCTGCCGCACCTTCTGCTCCAGTTCCTCCGCCGTGCCCTCGCCGCGCTCCGCGTACGCCCGGGCCTCGGTCTGCCGCAGCCGGTGCACGGCCTGCCGCTGGGTCAGCCGGGCCACCCAGGAGCGCAGGTTGCCCTGCTTGGGGTCGTAGTGGTCGGGGTTCTCCCAGACGTAGCCGAAGACCTCGCGGGTGACCTGGTCGGCGGCCTCGTCGTCGTCGAGGACGCGGTGGGCCAGGCTGTGTACCAGGCTGGCGAACTTGTCGTACAGCTCGCCGAGAGCCGCCGCCTCACCGCGCGCGAGCCGCTGCTGCATCCTGCGGTCCCAGCGCAGGGGTGTGTCCTTCGCCGCCATCCGATGCCCTCCCGACAGCGCTCCCGACCGTTGTCTCCTCCAAAGTAATGGGCCCCCGAGGCGGCGCACTCCGGTTTGTCACAAGTGCGCCCTTGACGGGGTACGGGATGGTAAGGAACGCGTCAAGCCTGGCTGCGGGGGTTTCGGACGGCTGTGAACGGGCAGCGGGAGGGGACGGGAAGGGCTGCCTCCGGTTGACCCCTGTTCAGCCCCGTTCGCCCCGTTCCGCTTCCCGCCCTCCCCACCCCGAAAGGTGCCGCTCGTGACGATCCAGGTCGACGAGGACGAGCAGGACCCGTGGACCGTGCTGCGCATTCGCGGGGAACTCGACCTCGTCACCTCCCCGCTGATCCGCAAGCGCGTGCACGCCGCAGTCGCCGGCGGCCGGCACGACGTGGTCCTCGATCTGTCCGCCGTCCGCTTCTGCGACTCCAGCGGCGTCGGCGTGCTGATCGCGGCCCGCCGCCTGATGCGCTCGTGCGGCGGCCGGCTCCGGCTGATCCTCCCGGCGCGGGGCGCCGAGGAGGGCGCGCACGTGAACCGGGTGCTGGCCGCGCTCGGGGTGCGCCGTCTGTTCGACGTGTACGCGGACGTCCCCGCCGCCGTCGAGGACGAGGCCCGCCCGCTGTCGGCCTGACCCGCGGCCCGGTCCGTACACCGACCCGCGCCCCGACCCGCGCCCCGGTCCGTACCCCGGTTCGTGCGACGCCCTCCCGCTACTCCGCCTTCTCTCCGTACCGCTCGCGCAGCCGGTATTTGAGCACCTTCCGCAGGGTGTCGTTGCGCGGCAGCGCGTCCACCACCTCCAGCTGTTCCGGCAGCTTGACGACGGCGAGGCCCGCGCCGCGCAGGAAGGCGGTGACCGCGTCCAGGGTCAGCGGTTCGGCGCCCGGCGGCTGTTCGACCACCGCGCACACCCGCTCGCCGCGCTCGGCGTCCGGCAGCCCGATCACGGCGACGTCCCCGACGCCGGGGTGCTCGTGCAGCAGGTCCTCGATCTCCTTCGCCGAGATGTTCTCGCCCTTGCGGATGATGACGTCCTTGAGACGTCCGGTGAGGACGAGATGGCCGCTCGGCGTGAGCCGGCCGAGGTCGCCGGTGCGCAGGAAGCCGTCCGCGTCGAAGGCGGCGGCCGTCTGCTCCGGGTCCAGATAGCCCTGGCACACCGCCTCGCCGCGCAGCAGTACCTCGCCCTCCTCGCCCTCTTCGCCCGCCTTTCCGGCGCCGGCGATGCGGATCTCCATGCCGGCGGGCGGGCGGCCCTCGGTCGTCGCCAGGTTCTCGGGGGTGTCGGCCGGGTCGCCCATGGTGATCATCGGGACCTCGGTCATGCCGTAGCCGTGGGTGAGCCGGCAGCCCAGCTCGCGGACCACCGCGTGGTACAGCTCGGGCGGTTTCGGCGCGCCGCCGCCGGTGAGCAGCCGCAGGCTCGGGATGACCGGCTCGTCCGGCCGCTTCCGCTGCTCGGCCAGGAACATCGCGTAGAAGGCGGTGGAGCCGCCGGCCACCGTGACGCCGTGGCGGCGGTACTCGGCGAGGGCGCCGGGAAGCGCGAAATGTTCGAACATGACAGCGGGGAAGCCGTACATCAGCAGCATCACCGTGTAGTCGGGGCCGGCGATGTGCGCGTACGGGAAGGCCATCGAGCCGACGTCGTCCGGCGTGAGGCGCAGCGCGTGCGCGAGGCAGGAGCCGCCCGCGATCAGCGAGCGGTCGGTGTGCAGCACGCCCTTGGGGTCGGAGGTGGTGCCCGAGGTCCAGTAGATCCAGCGCACGGCGGTGCCGTCGGCGGGCGCGGGCGGCGGCGGGAGGACGGCCGGGTCGCCGTCGGGGAGGCTGTCCGGCCCGTACACCTCGAGGATCCCGCGCGCGCCGAGCCGCCGGGCCATCGCCGTGTGGTCGAATCCCCGCCAGACGCCGGGGACGGCGAAGAATTCGGCGCCGGACGCGCGGAGCGCGTAGCCGACCTCCTTGTCCCGGTAGAAGGGGATGACCGGGGTCTGTACGGCGCCGAGGCGGGCGAGCGCGAAGGTGAACACCGCCGTCTCGATCCGGGTGGGCAGCTGCCAGGCGACGACCGTCCTGGCGCGCACGCCCCTGGCGTACAGGCCGGCGGCGGCGCGTTCGGCGCGGTCGCGCAGGCCGCCGAAGGTGAGGACGCGGTCGCCCTGGAGGAGGACGGGCCGGTCGGGGGTGCGGGCGGCGCGGCGTTCGACGAGTTCCCAGAGGGTGCGGGAGGCACCGAGGGCGTGCGCCGCCTCGACCGTGTCGTCCGTGCCCCCGCTGTCGGTGCCGCCGCTCTCGGACATGCCCGTACCCCCTTGCCCCGGAAGAAATCTGACGTCACGTCAGATCGGTTGTGCGGCAGAGCGTAGAGGGACGGTTCTTGTCGGTCCAGGGGTGCGGGGCTAGCCTGACCCCGGCATGAATCTGACGATCCATCAGATTCATGGGATCCATCGCCCACCCGATATCCGGCAGCCATCCCCGGAGGGGTCATGACGGAACTGCCCCGCATCATCAGCGTCGACGACCACGTGATCGAGCCCGCCCACCTCTTCGCGACCTGGCTTCCGGCGCGCTACCGCGACCGCGGGCCCCGGCCGCTCACCGCCGGCATCGGCGAACTCGCCTACGTCGGCGGCAAGTACCGGATCACCATGGACCCGGACGGGCCGCCCACCGACTGGTGGATCTACGAGGACCTCCAGTTCCCGTACAAGCGCAACATCGCCGCCGTCGGCTTCGACCGCGACGACATGACCCTGGAGGGCATCACCCGCGCGGAGATGCGCCGGGGCTGCTGGGACCCGAAGGCGCGGCTGGCCGACATGGACCTCAACCACGTCGAGGCGTCGCTGTGCTTCCCGACCTTCCCGCGCTTCTGCGGCCAGACCTTCGCGGAGGCCCAGGACAAGGAAGTGGCCCTGGCCTGCGTCCGCGCCTACAACGACTGGATGGTGGAGGAGTGGTGCGGCGACAGCGGCGGCCGGCTCATCCCGCTGTGCATCATCCCGCTCTGGGACATCGGACTCGCCGTCGCCGAGATCCGGCGCAACGCGGCCCGCGGCGTGCGCGCGGTGACCTTCTCGGAGATCCCCACCCACCTCGGGCTGCCGTCGATCCACTCCGGCTACTGGGACCCGTTCTTCGCGGTGTGCCAGGAGACCGGGACCGTCGTCAACATGCACATCGGCTCGTCGTCGCAGATGCCGGCCGCCTCCCCGGACGCCCCGCCCGCCGTCCAGGCCAGCCTCAGCTTCAACAACGCGATGGCCTCGATGATGGACTTCCTCTTCTCCGGCGTTCTCGTGCGGTTCCCGAGCCTCAAACTGGCCTACAGCGAAGGCCAGATGGGCTGGATCCCGTACGCGCTCGAACGCGCCGACGACGTGTGGGAGGAGCACCGCGCCTGGGGCGGGGTGCGCGACCTGATCCCCGAGCCGCCGTCCACGTACTACTACCGGCAGATCTTCTGCTGCTTCTTCCGCGACAAGCACGGCATCGCCTCGCTCGACGCCGTCGGCCGCGACAACGCCACCTTCGAGACCGACTACCCGCACGTCGACTCCACCTTCCCGCACACCAAGCAGGTCGCCCTCGACCATGTCCGCGGCCTCGACGACGAGACGGTCCACAAGCTGATGCGCGGCAACGCCATCCGCATGCTCGGCCTGGACCTCGTCTGATGGAGCTGGACTACTCGGCGGAGGAGGAAGAGTTCAGAGCCCGGCTGCGCCACTGGCTCGGCACCGAACTGCCCAAGCTGCCGGCCCGGCCCGACCCGCTGGACTGGCCGGCCCGGCGGGCGTACGACTGCGGCTGGCAGCGGCGGCTGTACGACGCCGGGTACGGGCACGTCCACTGGGACGGCTCGCCGACCCGGCGGCTGATCTTCCTGGAGGAGACGGAGCGGGCCGGCGCCCCGTACGTCGGCGCGGGCTTCGTCGGGCTGCTGCACGCCGGGCCCACCATCGCCGCCGAGGGCACGCCCGAGCAGCGGGAGCGCTGGCTGGAGCCGGTGCTGCGCGGCGACGCGGTGTGGTGCCAGGGCTTCAGCGAACCCGAGGCCGGCTCCGATCTCGCGTCCTTGCGCACCCGCGCGGTCCGGGACGGTGACGCGTACGTCGTCACCGGCCACAAGATCTGGACCTCGCACGCCGAGATCGCCGACTGGTGCGAACTTCTGGTCCGTACCGACCCCGACGCGCCGAAGCACCGTGGCATCAGCTGGCTCGCCATGCCCATGGACGCGCCCGGCATCACCGTCCGGCCGCTGCGCACCCTCGCCGGGACGGCCGAGTTCGCCGAGGTGTTCCTCGACGAGGTGCGGGTGCCGGTGGCGAACCGGGTCGGGGCGGAGAACGACGGCTGGCGCGTCACCCTCGTCACGCTCTCCTTCGAACGCGGCACCGCCTTCGTCGGCGAGGTCGTCGCCTGCCGCCGCGTGCTCGGCGAACTCGCCCGTACGGCACGGAAGAACGGCCGCTGGGACGACCCCGTCCTGCGCCGCCGGCTCGGCAGGCTCGGCGCCGAGTTCCAGGCCCTGTGGCGGCTGATCCAGTGGAACGTGAGCGAGGCCGCCGCCACCGGCGGGGTGCCCGGGACCGGCGGCTCCGTCTTCAAGCTGAGTTACTCGCACGCCCGCCAGGAGCTGTACGACGCGGCCGCCGCCGTCCTCGGCCCCGACGCGCTCGACCTCGGGCGGGAGTGGCCCCGGGACCGGCTGTCCTCGCTGTCGTACACGATCGCCGCCGGTACCTCGCAGATCCAGCGGAACATCGTCGCCGAGCGCGTCCTCGGCCTGCCGAAGGGGCGGTGAACGAGCCCATGGACTTCCGGCTCACCGACGACCAGCGGGCGCTGGTGCGCGGGATACGGGACCTGGTCGGGCGCCGCTTCGGGCCGGACGCGCTGCGGGCCGCCGCCGGCGCGGACGGCGCGGGGGAACTCGACCGGGGGCTGTGGCGGGAGCTGGGCGCGGCCGGGTTCTTCGCGCTGCGGCTCCCGGAGGACGCGGGCGGGGTCGGGCTCGGCCTGCCCGAGGCGGCGCTGCTCTTCGAGGAGGCGGGCCGGGCGCTGCTGCCGGGCCCGCTCGTCGCGACGCACCTGGCCGCCGGGCGGGTGCCGGGCGCCGCGGAGGGGACGGCGGTGGTCACCCGGGCCGACGGGGGCCTGGTCGAGTGGCTGGACGCGGCGGACGTGGTGCTGGGGGTGGGGGACGGGGTGACACCGCGGCCCCTCCGGTCGGTCGACCCGCTGACCCCGCTGCACCGGCTGGCATATGCCCGGCTCGATACGGGTGACGTACCCGACGCGCACGAGGCGTCCCTGCTCACCGCCGCCGAACAGCTGGGCAGCGCGGGCCGTACCACCGCCCTCGCCGTCGCCCACGCGCGCGTACGCGAGCAGTTCGGCCGGCCGATCGGCTCCTTCCAGGCCGTCAAGCAACTGTGTGCCCACATGCTCGTCCGAACTGAAGTAGCCCGCGCCGCCGTCTACGCCGCCGCCGTCACCGCCGATCCGGTCGAGATCGCGGGCGCCCGGCTGCTCGCCGACGAGGCCGCCGCGGAGTGTGCCCGCGACTGCCTCCAGGTGCACGGCGGCATGGGCTTCACCTGGGAGGCAGAGGTCCATCTGCACCTGAAGCGGGCCTGGGTACGGGCCGCCCGCGGACTCGGCGGCGCGGTGGCGGAGGAGGCGGTGGCGGAGAGCCTGGCGGCCACCCCGTAGCCGCGCGTCACGGAGCGTTCGTGCCGGATCGCGCCGGTCGGCGGGGCCGTCACGGCCTGGAGTCGACAAGGTGCTCCGGTACGCTCCGTTGGATGCGAGTGCTTGTGGGCCCGGATCACGCCGGTGCCGCCACCGAGGCGGCTCCGGATCCCGGGATGCCTGCGGTTCGCGCCCTTTCGGGGCGTTTTGTGAGCCCTCGTTCGACTCCCCGCAGCGCGCGTCGCACAGTATGGACTATGCGTACTCCTTCGCGCTGGAATATGCCCGAAGCGCTTGTTGCGGTGACTGTACGTCAACCATGCTGTCCCACAAGGGAATCACGTTCCGTTAGGTCGTCGATGACGCCGGTTCGGATGGTGTGAACGGTGCAGGTGCTTCAGGTTCAGTTGGAGGTCGGGGCGGACCCGGCGGAGGTGGGGCGGGCCCGCCGGTGGGCGCGGTCGCGGCTCGCCGGTTCGGGCATAGAGGAGGACGAGCCGCTCGCGGAGACGCTGGTGCTGCTCATCTCCGAGCTCGTGACCAACGCCGTGGTGCACACGGGCTGCCCGGCCGTGCTGCGGATGCTGTTCGGGCGGGCGGGGGTGCGGGTCGAGGTCGCCGACGCGAGCGACCGGCCGCCGGCGCCCCGGCGCGCGGACGGCGACGCGACGAACGGGCGCGGTCTGGAACTGGTCGACGGCCTCGCCGACCGGTGGGGCTGGCAGCGCGAGGGCGCGGGCAAGAGCATCTGGTGCGAGGTCGACCGGGCGGAGTCCGTCCACGACGAGGCCGGCCGGGCGGAGTCCGCGCCGGGGGTCGCCGCGCCGCGGGACGGGCAGCTGGACGGACAGCGGCCCGTGGTCCCGGCGCCGAGCGCGGGCACGGCCCGGGGGACGGGCGCTGGGCCCGTGCTGTGGCTGTCACCCGGACGGATGCGCTGTTGACGGGTGGTGGCGCATTGATCACCCTGGGGTGAGCGATTCGTCGTGCGAGGGGAGTCGAGGGGCGTGCCCCTCGGCGAGCGCGGGTCGTGACGGGTGGCGGCTCTCGTGCCGTGCTCGGGGCGCGCGCGGGCGCGCCGCCACCCGCGATCTCACCCCGCGATCTCACCCGCGATCGGTCTTTCCGCGGTCGGCCTCCCCGCGGTCTTCCCGTGATCTTTTCGCCCGGTCCGCGCGCTACAGTTCATCGCCTGGATCGCCGCCCGCCGGAGCCCGTCCGATCCGCCCGCCCCGCTCACAGCAGGGCCACCGGCGCGACCGGCGCACCCGTCCCGCCCACGAAGGGCTCGGGCGTCGCCGTCAGCAGGAACGCGTAACGCCCTTCCTGTGCACAGGTTGTGGACAACTCTTCGAGGTTCCAGTTCTGCCCCTGCAGCATGCCCATCTCGACCAGGTCGAGCGCGTGCACGGGCATCCACAGGCCGTCGATCTCCGGCGGGAAGATCTCGAAGGTGAGCGTGTCGTTGGCGACCGCCGCCACGTCCCGCGCGTGGAACCACTCGGGCGTACGGACGGACAGGCCGGGTGACGGGAACGCGTAACCGTGCCGGTCGCCGGCCAGGTACGCCCGTATCTGCCCGGTCCGGACGAGGACGAGGTCCCCGGCGCGTACCGTGACCCGCCCGAACTCCGCTGCCTCGTCGAGGTCTTCGGGGGTGACGGCGTGGTCGCCGGGCAGCCGGTCGACCCCCTTGGCCGCCGCCACGTCGAGCAGGACGCCCCGCCCGGCCACGTGCCGGACGGTGTGGATGCCGCTGAACGCGGAGCGGCCGTGGGCGGTGACGGTCGAGGCCGGGCGGCCGTTGTAGATCCGGCCCGAGTGGGACGCGTGGGTGAGGGCGTCCCAGTGGGTGCCGGCCTGCAGGCCGAGGGTCACGGCGTCGTCGCTGGTCGCGACCGTGTCCGGGCCGAAGAGTTCCTGGTTGACCTGGACCATGACGTGCAGCGGGTTGACCCGGCCGGGGATCACGCCGGTCTGCACGCCGTCCTGCCTCAGCTCCAGCGCGAGCGGGACGCGCAGGCCGGAGCGGACGGTGTCGGCGGCCTCCCGTACGGCCTCGTCGGTGATGAGGTTGAGCGTGCCGATCTCGTCGTCCTGGCCCCAGCGGCCCCAGTTGTTGACGCGTGCGGCGATCTCGTGGAACTCGGCGGGAAGTGACATCGGGCGGCTCCGGGGTCTTGTTCTCCGGTCACGGACGGGTCGTAGAATCCAGCCCACGCACGAATCTAACGGACCGTCAGAAATCGCGGGAAGGGGCCGGGCGTGGGGAACTTCTTGGCAGGCAAGGTCGTCGCCGTGACGGGCGCCGGACGGGGGATCGGCCGTGCGGTCGCCCTCGCCTGCGCGGCGCACGGGGCCAGGGTCGTCGTCAACGACTACGGGGTGTCGATCGAGGGCGGTGAGCCGACGAGCGCGGTCGCCGAGGCGGTCGTCAAGGAGATCGAGGCGGCGGGCGGCGCGGCGGTCGCCGTCGCCGACGACATCTCGACCATGGCGGGCGGGCAGCGGGTGGTCGACACCGCGCTCGCCGCGTACGGGCGGATCGACGGCGTGGTGTGCGTCGCGGGCATCCTGCGCGAACGGATGCTCTTCAACATGTCGGAGGAGGAGTGGGACCCGGTCGTCGCCACCCATCTCAAGGGCACCTTCACCGTCTTCCGCGCCGCGTCCGCCGTGATGCGCCGGCAGGGCTCGGGCACCCTCATCGGCTTCACCAGCGGCAATCACCAGGGCTCGGTCGCGCAGGCCAACTACTCGGCGGCCAAGGGCGGCATCATCTCCCTGGTCCGCAGCGCGGCCCTCGGCCTGCACAAGTACGGCGTGACGGCGAACGCGGTCGCACCGGTCGCCCGCACCCGCATGTCCGCCAACGTGCCGATGGAGCTGAAGGAGATCGGCGAGCCCGAGGACGTGGCGGCGCTCGTCGTCTATCTGCTCTCCGACCGGGCGAAGGACACCGGCGGCGAGCGGATCACCGGGCAGGTCTACACGATCGCCGGACCCAAGATCGCGGTGTGGGCGCAGCCGAGGGAGCTGCGGGCGGGGTACGCGGAGGGCGGTGCGTGGACGCCGGAGCGGATCGCGGACTTCCTGCCCGGGACGGTGGGCACGGACCCGATGCCGATGCTGCGGCAGCTGGCCGAGATGGCCCGCGCGGCGGCGGAGGGCGCGCGTCCGAACCGTACCGAAGGCGCCGGCTCCCCTCAGGGGGAGGGGGCATGAGAGGGGTCGTGTACGACGGGGCGGCGGTACGGGTCGTCGACGATCTGGAGGTACGGGAGCCGGGCGCCGGGGAGGTGGCGGTCGCGATCCGGGCCGCCGGGCTCTGCCACAGCGATCTGGCGGTGCTGGACGGCACGATCCCGTTCCCGGTGCCCGTCGTCCTCGGCCACGAGGGCGCCGGCGTCGTCGAGGCCGTCGGTCCGGGCGTCACCCATGTCGTGCCCGGCGACCATGTCGCCCTGTCCACGCTCGCCAACTGCGGGGCGTGCGCCGACTGCGACCGGGGCCGGCCGACGATGTGCCGGAAGGCGATCGGGCGGCCGGGCCGGCCGTTCAGCCGGGCCGGTGCTCCGCTCTTCCAGTTCGCGTCCAACTCTTCCTTCGCCGAACGCACCGTCGTCCAGGCCGTCCAGGCGGTGAGGATTCCGGCCGAGGTGCCGTTCGCCTCGGCCGCGCTGCTCGGCTGCGGCGTCCTCACCGGCGTCGGCGCCGTCCTCAACCGGGCCCGGGTCGCGCCCGGCGACACCGTCGTCGTCATCGGCTCCGGCGGCATCGGCCTCAACGTCCTCCAGGGCGCCCGGATCGCGGGCGCGACCACGATCGTCGCCGCCGACACCAACCCGGCGAAGGAGGACACGGCCCGCCGTTTCGGCGCCACCCACTTCCTGACCTCGGCCGATCCCGCCGCCGTCCGGGAGATCCTGCCCACCGGCGCCGACCACGTCTTCGAGTGCGTGGGCCACACCGGACTCGTCCGTACCGCCGTCGACCTGCTCGACCGGCACGGCCAGGCGGTGCTGCTCGGGATGACCGCGCCCACCGCCGAGGCGACGTTCGCGCCCGCCGCGATGTTCCTAGACAAGGCCATCCTGGGCTGCCGTTACGGCTCCTCGCGGCCCCAGAAGGACATCGCGCTGTACGCCGAGCTGTACCGCGCCGGGCGGCTGCTGCTCGACGAACTCGTCACCGCCACCTACCCGGTGGAAGAATTCGCCCGGGCCGCGGCCGACGCCGAGGCGGGGAAGGTGGCGCGCGGCGTGCTCGTTTTCTGACGTGCGCGGCGGAAGGCGGCTCCCTTACGGTCGCACGCATGTCCTATCGCGAACTCGCCACCCGCCCCGTCCTGTCCTGGTCCGCCGTCGTGGTCGCCTCGCGGCTGCCCGTCGCCATGGCGCCGCTGGCGCTGGTCTTCCTGGTCCGCGAGCGGCCCGGCGGCTACACCCTGGGCGCGGTGCTGGCCGCCGTGTACGTGATCGGCGAGATCATCGCCGCGCCCGTCCTCGGCCTGCGGATGAACCCAGGCCGGGCCCGCCCCCAGCTGGTGGCCGGACTCGCGGCCGGCGCGGCCGGGTTCGCCGGGCTCGGGCTGCTGGGCGGCGACGGGCATCCGGTGCTGCTCGGCGGCTGCGCGTTCCTCGCGGGCGCGGGCCCGGCCGCCGTGCCCGGCGGGCTGCGCGCCCTGCTCACCAGCCTGGTCCCGGAGGGGGCCGTCACCCAGGCGATGAGCATGGAGTCGGTGCTGACCTTCGCGATCTGGGCCGCCGCCCCGGCGCTGGTCACCGGCCTCGCGCTCGGCACCGACCCCGCCGTACCGCTGCTGCTCCAGGGGGTGTTGCAGGCCCTCGCCGTCGCCGGGATGTGGCTGCTGCCGCCCGGCTGGCAGAACGATTCCGAGGACGGGAAGAAGGGGGCGGGAGCCGGTGCTTCCCTGGGCCGGCTGCTCGCCCGCGCCTGGCCCGTCTACGTCACCGGCGCGGCCGGCCTCACCCTGCTCGCGCTCGCCGAACTGATCCTGCCCGCCCTGCTCGAACAGCGCGCCGTCGCGATCGGCTGGGCCGGGCCGCTGCTCGCCGGGTTCTCCCTCGGCTCGGCGGTCGGCGCCTTCCTCTACGGCCTGCGCGGCTCCTGGCCCGGCCGGCTGCCGGTCCAGGCCGCCGTGCTGACCCTCGCGGTCGCGGCGGGCGTCGCGCTCGTCGCCGTCCTGCCGTGGACGGCCGCGATGGCGGCCGGCCTGGTCGCCGCGGGACTCCTCCAGGCCCCGGCCATGCTGACCCGCAACCTCGCCCTGCGCGAGGCCCTGCCGCCCGAGGCCGTCGCCGCCGGGTACTCGGTGATGTACGCGGCCGTCGGCGCCGGGTACGCCGCGAGCGGCACCCTCGCCGGCGGTCTCCTCAAGGTCGTCGCCCCCTCGACCGCGATCCTCTGCGGCGTCGTTCTGACGGTGACCCTGGCGGCCGTCGGCTTCTGGGGCGAGCGCCGGATAGCGGGCGCTCGGGCGGTGGAGGAGGGCCCGCGGGTGGTGAAGGAGGGCGTGTGAGCGGCGGTCAGCCGGCGCGGCGGGCGGTGTCCGCGCTGCTCGCCGCACTCGGTCCACCCGGTCCGGCCAGTCCACCTGCCCCGCCTGGTCCGCCGGGGACGCGGAAGGTGCGGCGGTACGCGCGCGGGGTCACGCCGATGGCCGTCTGAAGGTGGGTGCGCAGGGACTGGGCGGTGCCGAAGCCGGCGTCCCGGGCGATCTGGTCGATCGGCAGGTCGGTGGATTCGAGCAGGTGGCGGGCCCGTTCCACGCGCTGCTGGGTGAGCCACTGGCCGGGGCTGAGGCCGACCTCCTCGCGGAACCGGCGGGTGAAGGTCCGGACGCTCATCGCCTCCCGCGCCGCCAGATCCCGCAGCTGCAGCGGTTCGCCGAGGCGGGCCAGCGCCCAGGCGCGG
This sequence comes from Streptomyces laurentii, assembly GCF_040635425.1. Taxonomy (NCBI): domain Bacteria; kingdom Bacillati; phylum Actinomycetota; class Actinomycetes; order Kitasatosporales; family Streptomycetaceae; genus Streptomyces; species Streptomyces laurentii. The sequence continues at coordinate 51,611 of NZ_JBEYHT010000039.1, forward strand.
GCCGCGGCCGTGCCGGTGCTGCCGGGCTCGGGCAGCGGGCGCTCGATGTACTGGGCCTGGCCGCCGTCGCGGTGCGGCGGGACGACGGTGCCGCGGGCCACCCGGTTGGCGACGGCCGCGCCGTGGTCACGGCGTACGAGATGCAGACAGAGGTCGATTCCGGCGGCCACGCCGGCGGAGGTGAGCACGTCGCCGTCGTCGACGAACAGGACGTCGGCGTCGACCCGTATCCGCGGGAAGAGTCGCTGGAAGTGGTCGGCGAGGGCCCAGTGGGTGGTGGCCGGGCGGCCGTCGAGCAGGCCGGCGGCGGCGAGCACGAAGCTGCCGTTGCAGATGGACACGAGGCGGGTGCCGGGTCTGATGTGGGCGAGGGCGGCGGCGAGTTCGCCGGTGAGCGTGCCCTCCTCGTACACCGGCCCCAGCTCGTAGGAGGCGGGGATGACGACCGTGTCGGCGGTGGCGAGGATCTCCGGGCCGTGATCGACGTGGACGGCGAAGTCGGCGTCGGTCTCGACCGGTCCGGCGGCGGCCACGCCGCAGGTGAGGGTCTCGTACAGCGGGCGCCCGCGCGGCCCCTCGGCGTCCTTCGCGCGGCCGAAGATCCGGTGCGGGATGCCCAGCTCGAGGGGCAGCAGACCGGGCAGGGCGAGGACGACGACACGGTGCGGGCGCATGGCGGACGGCTCCGTAATTCAGTGGTGGTCCAGACCACACGCTGGTACGTGTGTCTGTTCGTGACGGACAACACGTACCAGTCTGAGGCCGCCGGGCCACTGCCCGCCCCGGCCGACCCGCTCAGAGCCCCCGCGGAGGCGGCTCCCGACTCTTCCGCCGACGGAACGGGGGAGGCCGGGCCGCCGGCCGCGAAGGTCTCCCTGTGGGGCCGGAACTTCCGGCTCTTCTTCGTCGCCCGAGCAGTCGCCGTCTTCGGCGAGGGCATGGTCCCGGTCGCCTTCGCCGCCGCGCTGACCGGCGCCGGCTACCCGGACGCCTCCGTCGGCTACACCCTCGGCGCCTGGACGGCCGCCTTCGCGCTCTTCGTCCTCTTCGGCGGGGTCCTCGCCGACCGGTTCACCGCCCGCCGGATGATGATCATCGCCGATCTGCTCCGGCTGCCCGGCGCCGCCGTGCTCGCCGTCTCCTTCAGCACCGGCAGCCCGCCGCTGTGGTCCGTCTACGCGCTCTCCGCGCTCAGCGGCGTCGGCGCGGCCCTCTTCCAGCCAGGCGTCGCCTCCACCATCCCGCGCATCGCCCCCGACGTGCAGCGCGCCAACGCCGTCATCCGGGTCGTCGAGGCGCTGATGGTGATGGCGGGCCCGGCCGCCGCCGGCCTGCTCGTCGCGCTGTCCGGAGCGGGAGCGGTGTTCGCCGTCAATGGCGCCTGCTTCGCGGTCAGCGCGGTCTGCTTCACCCTCATGCGCCTGCCGTCCGTGCCCGCCGACGAGGTGCGCCGCGCATCCCTCGGCCGTGAACTCGTCGGCGGCTGGCGGGAGTTCCGGTCCCGCAGCTGGCTGTGGGGGGTCATCGCGATCTGGACGGTGCACGGCCTGATGGTCGGCGGCCCGATGGTCCCGCTGACCGCGACGCTCGTGACCGGGGACCACGGCTCGACGACGTACGGCATCCTCATGACCGTCCAGGGCGCGGGCAGCGCGATCGGCGGCATGCTCGCGGTCCGGCTGCGTCCCCAACGGCCCCTCGCCTCCGGCGCGTTGGCGCTGCTCGGCCTGCCGGTGTTCCTGGTGCTGCTCGGTACGGGCGCCCCGGTGCCGCTGCTGTACGCGGGCGCGCTGATCGAGGGCGCCGCGTTCGCCTTCTGGCTGGTGATGTGGTCGACCACGGTGCAGACGCACGTACCGCAGGACGCGCTGAACCGGATGCACGCGTACGACGTCGCCGGCTCGCTGCTCATGATGGGCGCCGGGCGCACCCTGTCCGGGCCGGTGGCCGCCGAGGTCGGTACGGAGCGGGTGCTGCTCGCCGGGTCCGGGGTCGCGTTGCTCGTGGTGGCGGCGCTGCTGCTGGTACGGCCGATCCGGACGCTGCGACGGGTGGGCTGAACACCGGCCGCTTGTGGGAAACCCTGGCCCGATCCTTTGGAAAGCTGTCGTCCGGGCCAGTGGTTCGCGGGGGAGCCGGACCGGATGCTGAGGGGCGTGACCCAGACAACCCCGTCCTCCTCGTCCTTCCGTCCCCCCGACCCGGGCTCCGGCTCGGGTTCCGGACCGGTTTCCGATCCCGGCTCCGGCACCGGCATCGGCCCCGACTCCGGTCCCGGCCCCGTCCGCTTCGCCCGCGTGCACCGCGCGTGGTTCGTCGCGGCCGTCACCTTCGTCACGATCATCGGCGCGGCGGCGTTCGCCTCCCTCCCCGGGCTCCTGATCGAGCCGCTGCATGAGGAGTTCCGCTGGTCACGTGGCACGATCGGGCTCGCGGTGTCGGTGAACCTCGCGCTGTACGGCCTGACGGCGCCGTTCGCCGCCGCGCTCATGGACCGGTTCGGCATCCGCAAGGTCGTGGCGCTGGCCCTGACCGTGATCGCGCTCGGCTCGCTGCTCACCGTGTGGATGACGGCGGCCTGGCAGCTCGTCCTCTTCTGGGGCGTCCTCGTCGGCCTCGGCAGCGGCTCGATGGCGCTCGCCTTCGCCGCGACCGTCACCAACCGCTGGTTCGTCGCCCGGCGCGGCCTCGTCACCGGCATCCTCACGGCCGCGGGCGCGTCCGGCCAGCTGGTCTTCCTGCCCCTGCTGTCCTGGCTGGTCGAGCACCACGGCTGGCGGCCCGCCGCGATCACCGTCGCGCTCGCCGCGCTCGCCGTCGTCCCGTTCGTCTGGCTGCTGCTGCGCGACCATCCGGCGGACTTCGGACTCGCCCCGTACGGCGGCGAGTTCGTACCGAAGCCCGCACCCGTCCCCGGTGCCGCGCGCCGCGCCGTCACCGTCCTGTTCCGGGCGGCCCGCACCGGCCCGTTCTGGCTGCTCGCCGGCTCCTTCGCGATCTGCGGCGCCTCGACGAACGGCCTGGTCAAGACCCACTTCGTACCCGCCGCCCACGACCACGGCATGCCGGTGACGGCCGCCGCCGGACTGCTCGCGGTCATCGGCGTCTTCGACGTCGTCGGCACGATCGCCTCCGGCTGGTTCACCGACCGCTTCGAGGCCCGCCGGCTGCTCGCCGTCTACTACGCGCTGCGCGGCGTCTCGCTGCTCTTCCTGCCGATGCTGCTCGCGCCGTCCGTCCAGCCGCCGATGCTGTTCTTCATCGTCTTCTACGGCCTCGACTGGGTCGCGACCGTCCCGCCCACGATCGCGCTGTGCCGCGAGCACTACGGCGCCGACAGCGCCATCGTCTTCGGCTGGGTCCTCGCCTCCCACCAGGTCGGCGCGGGCGTCGTCGCCTTCGCGGGCGGCCTGGCGCGCGACACCTTCGGCTCGTACGACGTCGTCTGGTACGCCTCCGGCGCGCTGTGCGCGGTGGCGGCCCTGATGGCCCTGGTCATCCGCCGCCGGGGCAAGGACTCGGTGGAGCTGCCGGCGGTGTAGCGGGACCCCGGTGGTGCGATCCCGTTCCGCAGGAGGCATGATGCGGGGCGGGAGGGGAATTGAATGCGTTCAGAACATCAGGAAGAGGTACTGGTAGGAGAGTTCGGGCCCGGACAGACGTGGGTGGGGGTGCGCCATCGGGTGGGGGCGATCCTCGTGGCGACGATCTCCGTGGTGATGGTCGAGGCGGTGGTCGGTTCGATCCTGCTGATCCTGGTGAGGCAGGCCGGGGAACAGCCGGACTCGATCGTCGAATTCGGCTTTCTCGAAGCCGTGTTGGTGGCGGGCTTCAGCGTGCTCGCCGGGACGGTCCTGCTCACCGGCCCGGCCGTGTTGGCGGCGTGTCTGGTGACGCCGCTGGTCGTGCTCGCGGGCTGGGCGGGCCGCCGGATCGGTGGCCGTGAGTCCTGGTGGTGGGTTCCGGCGGTGACGGCCGTCGTCCTTCTTCCGCTCCTCGGCGGGGCGTTGGCGCTGGGAGCCGGTCTTCCGTTGGCGTCGGCGGTGTGGTTCGCGGCCACGGTCGCGGTCGTGATCCCGGCGCTCGTCGTCCGTCGTCTGCTGCTTTCGGGCCGCCCGCGTCTGACGGGCGGCGCGATGTTCCTCCGGTTGGCGGTGGGAGGGCCGCTCGCCGTCATCGTCACCGCCGTGCTCGGTGGCCTCGGTTTGTGGGGCGGGCTGTTGTACGAGCCGCCGGAGCTGACGCGGGCCGGGGCGCGGTGTGTGGGACCAGACGGTGAAGACGACCGTCGAGGGCTGTTTCGGTCTCGGCCCGTGGGAGGTGATCGGGACGGAGGAGCACCCGAAGCTGTTCGTCTACATCGGCGGTGAGGGTTCCCGGGTTCCCGAGAACCTCTACACCCTGGAACGTGCCACCACCTCGCCGTGACGCCGGCCCGCCCGGTCCGGAGTCCGCGGGCGGGACAGCGGAGGGGGCGGAGAAGTGGAATCTCAGCCGGCTGCGCGGTCCAGGGGCTCGAAGCCGACGTTCAGGCGCATGCCGAGCGCCGCCGCCAAGCGTTCGAGCATGGGGAGAGTGGGCATGGTCCCACCCGCCTCGAACCGGGCGACTGCCGGCTGCTGAAGTCCGGACAGTCGGGCCAGGTGGCTCTGTGTCATTCCCAGTTCCTCCCGCCGCTCTCGCACGGCGCGCCCCAGTTCGTATCGGACGTGAGCGGCTTCGTAGGCGGCGGCGGTCTCGGGATCGCGCAGGGCGTCCTCCCGAAGCTCGGCCCAGTTCGCACGGCTGGTCATCGAGTCACCCCTCGTCGATGGTGTGTTTCTGTACGACGCAGCGGGCCCAGGCCCGGACGGCACGCTCGATCTCCTCCGGCTCTCGCTGTCGCGTCTTCCGGAAGGCGGTCAGAAGGATGATTCGTCGTGCTGGAGCAATCCAGTACGTGCGACGCTTCCCCGTGACATAACGCAGACGTTATAGCCAGCTTATCTCGCCCGGATGCGGACTGCCGAGGACTACTCGAAAGGGTGAGGGGCGGGGCCGCCCCCGGCGGGAGGGCGGGGCCGGAGGATCGTGACGAAAACGGGGGTGAGGTCGATGAAGACCGAGACGAAGGCGATGACCGGGCCGGGCTTCCGGCGGATGCTGCTGGTCGCGATGCTTGTCCTGTTTCTGGAGGCGGTGCTGGCGATTGTTCTGATCGCGCTGTTCGGGGACGTACGGGAGACGGGGCCGGCGCCCGGGTCCGGGGCGGAGGCGGAGGTGGACACCGGCGGCGGAGGTTTCGGCATCGTCCTCGGCCTCGTGCTGATGCCGGTCCTTCTGGGGCTGATCGCGGCCCCGCCGGCCGCCGGGGCGGCGGCTCTGGTGGTCCCGGCGGTGCTGCTCGGCGACCGGCTCGCGGGCCGTGTCGGTGGGCCGGCGGTCGGCTGGCAGTTGCTGTACACGGCGGCGGGGGCCGGTCTGGTGAACGGGGTGTTCGAGATCTGGCCGTTCAGGGGCTGGTGGGGGTGGCTCGCGGCGTGGGCGGGTCTGTTCGTCGCGGCGCTGGTCACCTGGCGCACGCGGCCCGGCCGGCGCTACCCGGTGCTGGTGTTCCTGTGGGGCCTGGCCGTCATCGTCGCGGTCCTCGCCGGCGGCCTCATCGGGGGGTGAAGCGCCCGAACCGGCCCCGGTGGAACAGCAGCGGCTCGGCCGGGGTCTCGCCGACGGCCCCGGTGTCGTCCTCCGCCGTGCCGAGGGCCGCGATCCGGCCGACCACGATCAGATGGTCGCCGCCCGTGTGGACGGCGTTGATCGCGCAGTCGACCCAGGCCGGGGCCTCCGGCAGTCGCGGCGAACCGGTCGCCGAGGCCGGCTCCCAGGCCACGCCCGCGAACTTGTCGGCGCCGCTCACCGCGAACGCCCGGCAGAGTCCGCCCTGTTCGGCACCGAGCACGTTCACGCAGAAGCGCCCGGCGCGCGCGATGCGCGGCCAGGTCGTCGACGTACGCGCCACCATGAACACCACCAGCGGCGGATCCAGCGACAGCGACGCGAACGACTGGCAGGCGAAGCCCGTCGGCCCGTCCTCGTCCAGCGCCGTCACGATCGTGACCCCGCTCGCGAAGTGCCCGAGTACGCGCCGGATTTCGGCGCCGCCCACCACCGGGGCCCGCTCGCCGTCCCGTACGGCCCGCAGCGCGGGGCGCCGGTGGCGCGGCGGTGCTTCGGCGGCCGTGGGTGCCCCGGCCGCCCTGAGGTATCGGACGGCGGTGGCCGCCATCCCCGCGTGTCCCATCACATCGTCCATTGAAACTGACGACACGTCAGATGACCAGGGGTGTGCGGCGTCGCCCGTTTCCGGCCCTGTGGCCTGCGGTCACGCGCGCCCCGCTCGTCCCCCTCCGTCCCCTGCGTGACATGCTCACGCGGCGCCGTCAGGTCGACGGCGCGGGGGAGGGGCACCGAATGACGAACGATCCGATCGCGGCCTACGCGGCCCGGCTGCGCGCGGAGCGGAACGATCCGGAACGGGCGGAGCGCCTGCGGGACGACCGGCGAAGGCGGCGGCGCGGGATCGCCGTGATCGCGGCGGGCGGGGTGCTGGCGCTCGGCGGGCTCGGGTTCTGGCTGGCGACCGTGACCGACGGGGAGCGGCCGGCGAATGAGCCGTTCGCGCCGGGCACGCTGGAGGAGGCGATGTGGCCGGAGGAATGGCCGGTCACCATCCGCATGCCGTACCGGAGTTCGCCCGCAGCGCGGTGGAAGAGCGGCGCCGAGGACATGGTGCCGCCCTCGGCCAGGCCGGTCGGCCGGCTCACCGGGCCGGAGGTGGAGGCGGGTCTGGAGGCCGTGCGCGGGTTCCTGGAGGAGGCCAATTTCTCGGGGGACACGCTGGAGGGGGAGGGCACGGAAGGGGCGCTGGAACTGCTCGCCCCGGGCGACCCGGCCCGGAGCCTCCTTGAGGACCTGCCGGGGCGCGGTGCCGAGGGGAGGGATCCGCTGCGGCTGGTCACCCGGTTCGACCCGGAGGAGGTGTACGTCGCCGAGGAGCCCCGGGTCCAGGGGAGCATGACCTACGAGGCGACGCCCGAGGGGGAGTTGCTGGTGCACGCCGACTACACGATCGTCTACGCGGTGGTGATGGTCGAGGGCGGCTGGGAGGTCGCTGGGAGGGAGGAGGCCACCCGGGTGGTCGTCCGGCGGGTGCTCGACACGGTCGTACGGGACGGGAAGCTCGCGCCCCGTACGTACACCAGCCTCATCGCCAACGACGACTGCACCGCTCCCGACGACGGCTTCGTCCACCCGCTCTTCTCCCGGGAACTGGCCGAGAAGAAGAATTGGAAGAAGGTCGACCCGTACGCGGCCGGCAGCCGGCCCGACGCCGCCATGCTCGGCGCCTGCCTGATGCCGACCCGCACCTGAGGGGCCTGAGTCGCCTCGGCGCGGTTACCGGCCCTCGTACACCGCCGACCGCCGTTCCGTGAACGCCGCCACGCCCTCCCGCGCGTCCCGTGTCGTCATGCAGAGCTCCTGGGCCGTCGCCTCCGCCGCGAAGGCGGCGGTGCGGTCCGCGTCCAGGGAAGCGTTGACGAGTTGCTTGGTGAGGGCGAGGGCACGGGTGGGGCCCTGGGCGAGGCGTTCGGCCCAGGCGCGGGCCGTCTTCTCCAGTTCTTCGGCCGTCACCACCCGGTTGACCAGTCCCAGCGCCGCCGCGTCCGCCGCCGGCACGGCGTCGCCGAAGAACATCAGCTCCTTCGCCCGCTGCGGCCCGATCAGCCGGGGCAGCAGATACGCCCCGCCGCCGTCCGGCGCGATCCCGCGCCGCACGAACACCTCCACGAAGCGGGCCGTGTCCGCCGCGAGCACCAGGTCGCACGCGAACGCCAGATGCGCCCCGAGTCCGGCCGCCGTCCCGTTGACCGCCGCGATCACCGGCTTCTCGCAGTCCAGGACGGCTCCGATGAAGCGCTGCGCGCCGCGCGCGATCATCCGCGCCACATCCCCCTGGACCCGTTCCCCCTGGACCCGTTCGCCCTGGACCCGTTCGCCGGTCCCCGGTGCGGCGGGGCCGCCGCGCAGGTCCGCGCCCGCGCAGAAGCCGCGCCCCGTGGCGGTGACGACCACGGCCCGTACGCCCGGGTCGGCCGACGCGTCGGCGAGCAGTGCGATGATCCGTTCCCGCTGGTCCCAGGTGACGGCGTTCATCGCCTCGGGCCGGTTGAGCGTGATCCACGAGACGCCGTTCTCGACGGTGTGCAGTACGTCCGGCACGTGCGTACGCCTCCTCGGTTTTCAGCGGCACACCGCGAGCGCGTCCAGGGCCACAGCCCCCTGCCCGCGTGGCAGCACCATCAGCGGATTGATGTCCAACTCGGCCAGTTCGCCGTCGAGTTCGAGGGCCATGCGCTGCACCCGCAGCACCACCTCCACCAGCGCGTCGACGTCCGCCGCCGGCGCGCCCCGCACCCCGTCGAGCAGGGCCCGGCCGCGCAGGTCGCCCAGCATGTCGCGGGCCTCGCGCTCGCCGAACGGCGGCACTCGTACGGCCACGTCGTCCAGTACCTCCACCAGGACGCCCCCGAGCCCGACCGTCACCGTCGGCCCGAACAGGTCGTCCCGCCCGACGCCCACCACCATCTCGACGCCGCGCCCGACCATCTGGCACACCAGGATGCCGTCGAGGTCGACTTCCTCGTAGCGGGCGATGTCGGTCAACTCCTTGTAGGCGTCCCGTACTTGGCTGGCCGAGGTCAGTCCGACCCTCACCAGGCCCAGCTCCGTCTTGTGCGCGAGCCGCGCGCCCGACGCCTTCATCACCACCGGGTAGCCGACCAGGCCGGCCGCCCGGACGGCCGCCGCCGCGCTGGTCACCAGCTGCTCGCGCGGCACCCGGATCCCGTACGCCCGCAGCAGCTGCTTCGCCGCGTGCTCGCTCAGCCGCTCGCCGGGCCGCAGCAGCGCCCGCGCCTTGCGCAGGGACGGCGACGGGGTGCGCGGGGCCTCGTCGAAGGGGGAGCGGTAGCCGGTGGTGAAGCGGTGGTGGTCGAGGTAGGCCTTGACCGCGGTGACGCAGTTGCCGAACGTACGGAAGGTGGCCACCCGCGACGAGCCGAGCAGCGTCGTCCGGTAGGCGTCCTCCGTCCCGACCGGCGAGCCCCACACCACGCACACCAACTTGTCGGTCCGCTCGGCGGCGTCGACGAGATCACGCGCGAGCTTGTCGCTCATGGGCGGGAACGGCCCGGTGATCGGGCAGACGAGGACGCCGACCTCCGGGTCCGCGAGGATCGCGTCGATGATCTTCGGCCCGCGCCAGTCGCCGACCGGATGCCCGCCGTTGTCGACCGGGTTGGCCACGCTCAGATAGTCGGGGATCCACTGGTGCAGCTCGTCCTGCCGGGCCCGGGAGAGCGTCGGCAGCCGCAGGCCCGCCGCCGTGGCCAGGTCGGAGAAGTGGGCGCCGGTGCCGCCGGAGATGGAGTAGACGACAACGCCGTCCGCGGCCGGCCGGCGGGCCCGGGCGAGCAGGGCGGCGGTGTCCTGGAGCTGGTCGAGCCCGTCGACCCGGATCACCCCGAACTGCCGCATCGCCGCGTCGACGACCCGGTCCGCGCCGGTCAGCTTGCCGGTGTGCGAGGCGGCCATCCGCGCCCCGGTCTCGGTGCGGCCGACTTTCACCGCGACCACCGGCACCCCGCGGCGGGCGGCCTGGTCGGCGGCGAGCAGGAAGGCACGGCCGTCCTTGAGCCCCTCCACGTAACAGGCGATGGCCCCGACCTCGGGCCGGTGCGCGAAGTACGAGAGGAAGTCGGCGGTCTCCAGGTCGGCCTCGTTGCCGGTGGGCGCCCAGTGCGACAGCCGGACGCCCAGCTCCTGGAGCGCGAACACCGGCCGGCCCTGGTGCCCGGACTGGGTGATCAGCGCGATCGCCGGCCCTTCGAGGTCGTCACGGAACCGTTCGAAGGCGTTGAGGTTGGTGTTGGGGCCGAGCAGCCGCAGCCCGGAACCGGACTCGGCGGCCCGGCCGACGGCCGCCGCGAGCCGCTCCTGCGCCGCCGCGCCCTCCGCGCCCGCCTCGGCGAACCCGGACGCGAACGCGACCGCGAACCGCACCTTCGTCGCGGCGAGTTCCTCGACGACCGGGAGGGGGTCGGCGACGAGGAGGACCGCGAGATCGACGGACTCGCCGCGGGCTTCGAGCGCGGTGACGGAGGGTACGCAGTCGAGGCCGAAGACGGTCGTACGGCTCGGGTGCACCGGGACCACGCGCGCCCCGACCCGCGCCGCCCAGTCGATCAGCTGCCGGGTGATCCCGGTGTTCGGGCGGCCCTCGGTGTCGGAGGCGCCGACGACGGCGACCACCTCGGGGTGGAAGAACCGGTCCAGGTCGGGTACGGGCGCGTGCAGCGGGCGGCCGCTGACGTCGGTGTCGCCCTCGACGGCGGCGACGCCGTGAACGGCCGTCCGGCCGGCGGGCTCCTCGCCGCAGGCGACGACGCGGGCGCGGAGGTCCGAGGTGAAGGTGCCGTGGGTCGATCCAAGCATCGTGTCGCTCCGCCCGTCCGTCCGTCGTGGCGCGTGCTGCTCTGACTGTCCGTCAGGTTAGCGAACTGACGGAGAGTCAGGAATCCTTGTGACGTGGCCCCTTCCCGCCCTTCACGCCCTCTTCACCCTTGGCCTCTTACGTTCGTTGCCGCTTCCGCGCCTGTCGTCGCAGGGCCGTGACCGCTCAGGCCCGTGCCGTCTTCGGTGCCTGGCCCCTCTCGCGCGTGCCCTCGCCCCGGGCTTCCTTCACCCCTGCCTCCTTCGCCCCCGCCTTCTTGCGCGCGTGGCGTTTCTCGCGCTCGCGGGTGCGGGCGATCCGGCGCGCGATGCGCTCGGCGTCGAGGCCCAGCTCGCGCAGCATCCCGCTGAGCGGGTTGGTGAAGCCCTGGAAGTAGATCCCGGGGGCCTCACCCGCGCACCGGGCGCCGCGCACCGCCGGCCGGCCGCGCTCGTCCAGCACGCCGAGGTGCCCGACCAGCGGTTCCAGGGCCCGCCGGTAGCCGGTCGCGGCGATCACCGCGTCGGGCGCTATGCGAGACCCGTCCGCGAGCAGCACCTCGCCGTCCTCGAAGCCCGTCACGGCCCCGACCGGCTCGACCCGGCCCGCCCGTACCGCCGCGACCAGACCCACGTCCTGCACCGGGATCGCGCCCGCCCGCGCCCGCGCGTACAGGCCGCCGGTCGGGCGCGCCATCCCGTACCGCGAGAGATCGGCGGCCAGGAACCGGCCGGCCAGCCGCGCCCCCGCGTCCACCAGCGCCACCGGCAGCCGCCGCGCCAGGATGCCGCTGCGCTGGCTGGGCCAGCCGAGCGTGGAGCGGCGCACGATGTACGGCGCGGTGCGCACCGCGAGCCGGACCCGGGCGGCGCCGCCCTCCGCCAGGTCGGCCGCGATCTCGGCGCCGGTGTTGCCGACGCCGACGACGAGGACGTCGCGGTCGGCGTACGGCTTCGGGGTGCGGTACGCGGCGGCGTGCAGCAGCTCGCGCCCGGCGGTCCGCGCGTACGCCTCGGCGCCGGGCCACTCGGGTATCCGGGGCGTGTGGTTGAAGCCGGTCGCCACGACCACGGCGGACGCGACGAGCCGCCGTCCGCCGGTCGCGTACAGGGTCCAGGTGGGGGGCTCTTCGGCGTCCTGGGGGGTGCGCTCGACGCGGTCGACCTCGACGCCCGTCACGATCTCCAGGTCGTGGACCTCCGCGTACCGCTCCAGATAGCGGACCACGTCCGCGCGGGCCACCCAGCGGCCGAACGAGCGGGGCATCTTCAGGCCGGGGAGGGCGGACAGCCGGCGGGTGGTGTGCAGCCGCAGCCGGTCGTAGTGGCGGCGCCAGGACGCGCCGACGGCGTCCGCCCGCTCCAGGACGACGGTCCGGACACCGCGCCGCGTGAGCGCGGCGGCGACGGCGAGTCCGCCGGGGCCGCCGCCGATGACGTAGACGGGATGGGGCAGGGGGGTGGTCATGATTTCCGAGCGTAATGACGCCTACACGTAGTGGGTCTCGGTCACGACGGGGTTCGGTTGCGAATCGATCACGGGTGGGGTCTTGCGGACGGGGCCCATCGTCCGCTGCACTGGGATGAACTGACGGAGTGTCAGTTCATCGGGTGGGAGGGTGCGGCCCATGCGCACGATCTGGCTCACCGGCGCCGAATGGCTCGCCGTCCTGCGGATCGGCCTCGGCTTGTGGTGGCTGGAGAGCTGGCGCCACAAGGACAAGAAGGGCTGGTTCGAACGCGGTACGGGCATCGCCTGGGCCGCCGGCGTCGCCGCCGAGCACCGCTGGCCGGCCGTCGCCACCGGCTTCCGGAAGATTGTCGCCCCGCGCCCGCGGCTCATGGCGTACGTCGTCGTCTACGCCGAACTCGCCCTGGGCCTCGGCCTGATCACCGGCCTGCTCACCCCCGTCGCGCTCGTCGCCGGCCTCCTCCTCAACCTCCTCTACCTCGTCCTGATGATCCACGACTGGGCCGAGCAGGGGCAGAACGCGATGATGGCGCTGATCTCGCTCGTCGCCCTCCTCGCCGTCTCCTGGCAGACCTGGTCCCTCGACCACGCGATCGGACTCTTCTGATGACGGCCACCCCGGAAGCCGACGCCTTCAGCCGCGCCTACTGGGACGCGGCCGCCGACGGCCGCCTCCTGCTGCGCCACTGCGCGGACTGCGACCGGACCCACCACTACCCGCGCGAGTTCTGCCCGTACTGCTGGAGCGAGTCCGTCACCTGGCGCCAGGCGAGCGGCCGCGCCACCCTCTACACCTGGTCCGTCGTCCACCGCAACGACCTCCCGCCCTTCGGCGAGCGCGTGCCCTACGTGGCGGCGGTCGTCGACCTCGCGGAGGGGCCGCGCATGATGACGCAGGTGGTGGACTGCCCGGAGGAACAGCTGCGCATCGGGATGGAGTTGACGGTGACGTTCCGGGCGGAGGGGGAGGCGGGGGAGTTCAGGGTGCCGGTGTTCGAACCTGTGCGATAGCGGGCGCGCTTGCCGCACAGCTCGACCATGTCGTCCACGTCCGACGTGACGATGACCCTGGGGCCTGCGCAGCCCGGAGCCGTGGCGGCGACGACGGAATCGATTGCCCGCGAGCCGAGCAGCGGCAGGAGGCGACGGTTCGGCCGGCTTCCTCAAGCCTGTCACGCTGCGTCCGCCGTTCCACCGCGGCGTCGGCCCAGGCCGGGAATCCGCGCGCGCCGGCCCCGGCCTTCACATCGGCGGCACGGTCGGCAGACAGGGAAACGCCGGCCTTCCGCGTGGGGGCGTGCTCAGGGTGGGAGCCCATGGCGCGACGGCAGCAATTGCCGCGGCAACCCGGCGGTTCTCCGACAGTCCCCCCCCCGGGTCAGCGGCGCCCGCCCGGGTACCAGGTGTGCGCCTCGATCGCGGCGTACCGGTCGTCCGCCTCCGTCAGCACGGCGCGCGCCGCGGTCGCGTCCGGCGCCCGCAGGATGGCCGCCGTACCGAGCCAGGTGGTGCCGTCGTCGGACAGCATCGGCCCGTAGGAGATGAGGTCGCCGCCCGGGTCGGCCGGGAGGGCCAGGTCGGGGGCCGTGCCGTCGTCGAGCGGGACGGGGATGCCGAGGCCGAGCACCAGGAAGCGGCTGCCGGCGTCGTCACCGCCGAGGCCGCCGGGGAACTGCCACATCGTGCGCCCGAGCAGGTTGTGCCACCGGCGCACCAGGACGTCCCGGTAGCCGCCCGCCTGATACGTCGGCTCGTCGAACGCGAACGCGCGGGCGGCGGCCGGACCACCCGGCAGATCGACGATGTGCACGCTCCCGGTCGGCGTCTCGCCGTCCTCGGCCATCGTCGGGCCGCGCGCGATCAGCTCCTTCTCGTACCCGTCCATGTAGGACCAGTGCGCTTCCAGCAGGTCCATGCGCACGGGGAGGGAGCCGGGCCGGTCGCGGTGATAGCAGAGGAATTCCATGGGGCGAGGATGGGTGGGGAGGGGCGGGGCTGTCGAGCGGTTTCGGCGGACTCGGGTGGCTCCCGGATCGCGTCGCGGGTCTGCGGACCGTGGACGCCGTCGCCGGACCGGGCGGGCCCCTGTCCCGTGCCGTCCCGGGGATGTCCCGGATCCCGTCCCGTCCTGTTTCCCGTGGGTCTCCCGACCGCTTCCCGTGCCCGGGCCAGGATCGGGTCTCCGGGTCAGGGCCCGGTTCCGGGTCAGGGATGGATCGCACCCAGCGGGGAGCACTCCTGTTCCTTCTGGCTGGGAATCGCTCCGCAGACCGTGATGGTCTCCCACGTCGCGTCCGGCGAGGCGGCCAGCATCCGTGTGTAGGTGTCGTGTTCCATCCGGATCTTGGCCTCGTCGGACGAGCCGCGCTTGTCCCTGATCACGACCGTGTCGCCGATGTCACCGTTCTCGATCCGCCCCCACACCGCCTGGCACGCCTCGCTGTAGCGCAGCTGGATGCTCATGCCGCGCAGGAAGGTCTGCCGCACGGTCTTCGCGTCCCACTGGCAGTCCTCCGCCTGTGGCTCGCGGAGCAGACAGGTGTCGCTCTTGCAGCCGACCTTGACCGGCGCGCTCGGCCGGGTCCGCGCGGGCGCCGCCGGCGGTGACGCCTTCGCCGCGGCGTCGTCCGCACCGGCGGGTTCGATGACGAGGAGGGTGACGAGGCTGCCGAGCAGGGCACCGGCCAGGATCCCGGCCGCCGAACGCAGAGCCCGGAACCAGGGCGACAAGCGGCGTCCCGGGCCGACTCCTTCCGGCTCTGAGGCGCCCGGTCCTGAGGCCCTTGGTCCCGGGGTGGAGGCCCCCGGTGCCATTCCCTGGGCCACCGTCGGCGAAGCGGAAGGACCGGCCTCCCCCGGCGTCGGCCGCTCCGCGGTCCTGGCCGCGGACGAGGGTGCGGGCACGGAGGCGGACGTGGCCGCGGACGTGGACGCCGGCTCCTTTGCCGGTGCCTCGTCGCGGGCGACGGCCCGGTCCAGGAGGGCGAGCAGCGGCTCCGGATCGGTCCTGGCCGCAGCGGCGAACTCCTCGATCGTGATCCGGGACGGGACCTGTTTCCCGTTCAGGAAACGCTCCCAGGACGAGCGGCTGTAATGGGTCTTGGCCGCCAGACGGTTGTAGCTCAGCCGGGACGCGTCCTTGATCCGCCGCATCTCGGCGAAGAGGTCGCCTCTCGGGCCCTCGCCACCACCCGGCTCCTGCGGTCCCCCTGCCATCACGTGACTCCCCATGTCTCGTGCCCTGGCCGTTCCCCCGGCCCGCGGCGCGGGAACAGTACCAGCCACGAAAGGCGACGAGCCCATGGTTGCGGCCCCCCGGAGCGTCGCTTCCGGGGGGCCGTGTCGAGGCAGGACCACCGCTCCTGCCGGCGGACGGATCAGGCGATCAGCCGGCTCCAGGTGCGCGCGTCCACGACGCCGTCTCCCGGCAGCCCGCGCGAACCCTGGAACGCCGTCACCAGGGCCGCCGTACCCGGCCCGAACACTCCGTCCGCCGTGGTGGCGAAGCCGAGGTCCGTCAGCCGGCTCTGCACGGCCGTCACCGCCGCGCCGGCCGCGCCCTGCGCGACCGGCGCGCACAGCTGGTTCCAGGTCTGCTTCCCCGCGACCCCGTCGATGCCCGCCTCGATCTGCTTCTGGAACGCGCGCACGGCGCCCTCGGTCGCGGGCCCGAAGGCGCCGTCCGGTGTGATCGTCGCCCCGCGCTGGACCAGCAGGTACTGGAGGGCGCGGACCCGCTCGCCCGTCTCGCCCGTGGCCAGCACCGGCCACACCGGCGCCGCCGGATCGCCGCCGATCCGGGCCGCCACGTCGGCGCGCAGCTGCGGAAGCCGGGCGTAGAGGCGGTCGCCGGGGCACTCGGTGTTGTTGAAGTCCCGGTGACCGTAGATCTGGTAGGGCCGGATTCCGTACTGGCGGCAGATGCGGACGCAGAGGTCGACGAGCACCGCGTACTGCTCGGGGCGGGGTTCCTCGGCGATGTACGTGCCCTCGTTCTCGATGCCGATGGCCACGGTGTTCTGGCCGGTGCAGTGCGCGGACTCGACGATCCGCGTACCGCTGTCGAGCGCGGCCAGGCTCCCGTGCCGGCCCTCGGTGACGAATGCGCCGCGGCTGATGGTGAAGTGCTGCCCGGTGTCGATCCAGCCCTCCTTGTCCATCTGGTACGTCTGCATCGCGCGGGCCAGCGCGAACGCGTGGTCCTGCCCGTAATCGGTCACGTTGTCGGTCGCCGTGTGGTGGACGATGATCTTCTGTGCCCCGGTCGCGAGCACCTTCACGGGGCTTTTCGGCGCCCGAGCGCCCCATGCCTCGCAGCCGGATACCAGCGGGCCGTCGGTGGCCCATGCCCGCCCCGCCCCCGTACCCAGCGTGGTCAGTGCCGCCCCCAGGGACAGCGCGCCGGCGAGCAGAGAGCGTCGGCGGAGCAGCATGCGTGCCGTCGGCGTAGTCATACGGGTCCTTTCACGGAGTCGGCAGTCGAGCGGAGTCGGCCGGGGACTGCCGGGCGGTCGGTCCGGCGCTGGCCGGGAAGTCACGGACCGACGCTAGGAACGAGGGAACGCCGGGACAAGGCCTCACGCCCGTCCCGGCGTCCCGTGTCTTCCCACGCGACCGTGGGACGGCAC
This sequence comes from Streptomyces laurentii, assembly GCF_040635425.1. Lineage (NCBI taxonomy): Bacteria > Bacillati > Actinomycetota > Actinomycetes > Kitasatosporales > Streptomycetaceae > Streptomyces > Streptomyces laurentii. The sequence goes on from NZ_JBEYHT010000039.1 coordinate 68,237, forward strand.
GGGACGCCGGGAAGCGCCTGATCCGGGCCTGGGGTCTGTCCGGCGGATCACCTCCGAGGACGGCACGTCCGGGCCTCGGCCGGACAAGGCGATCCCCGCATCCACTGATGCTTCCCGCACGCTGTCCCCGTCCGCCCGTCCGCCCGCCCCTACCGCTTCGTCTTCGTCACCACCGCGCCGAACAGCGCCAGGCCCTTGATGACCACGCGCGGCGTGCCCGGCTTCGGGATGTGGTTCTTGGCGCGCTTGTCGAAGACGCCGAAGAGGCCGATGCCGCGGATGTCTACGTCGATGTCCTCGGGGACGACGATGGAGGTGCCGCCCCAGAGGGCGAAGGCGCGGATCACGGTGTCGTGGCTGGTGAAGCGGGCCTTCCTGAGGTCGAGACGGCCGCCGCCCCACATGGACCAGGTGGTCATGCGGGCCGGGACGATCCACGAACCGGCGCGTTCGAAGCCGTAGAAGACGCCCGCGACGAAGCCGCGTGAGGTGGCAGGGCGGTCGACCACGAGGGAGTCGCGCGGACCGGGGACGGGCAGGCCGCGGCAGGCGGTCTCCAGGTCGCCGCGCGTGCGGGCGGTGTGGACCTCGTCGAGACGGGCGTCGAGCTCGGCGAGGGGCAGCCGGCCGGTCTCGACGGCGGCACGCAGGCGTTCCTCGGCGGCGGTGCGTTCGGTGTCGGAGGCGCGTATGTCGAGGTCGGAACGTCCGGGGAGGGGCTGCGTCATGGCGTGTGTCCTTCGAGATAGTCGGCGAGCGTGGCGGTCAGGGCGGTACGGAACGCGTCGTCGCGGCCCGGCTCGTCGGGGTCGTGCCCGAGGTCGGTCTGCCAGTAGCGCCGGCCGAGGGCGTAGCCGTACGCGCCGGACATGGCGAGGAGCACGACCGTCTCGATCCGCGCCCGGTCCGGCCCCTTCGGCGGCGGGAGCACGCTGTGGACGCCGGCCTCGATCGCGTCGACGAGCCGGGAGAGGTGGGTGGGGGAGCCGGGCGTCTTCCCGACGTCCCAGTCGTGGAGCTGGGACCACGCCCACAGCCGTACGTACCGTTCGTCGCCCAGGATCTCGAACAGGACCCGTGTCATCCCGTCCGCGTACGGCACCTGCCCGTCCGCGCGCATGCGCTCCCGTACGAGGTCCCGCTTGCGTTCGTTCTCGCGCTTCAGCACGGCCCGTACGAGGGCGCGGTACGTGCCGAAGTAGTGCGTGACCAGCCCGTGCGTCACCCCCACCGCCTCGGCGACCTTGCGCAGTCCGACGCCGTCGGGCCCGTGGCGGGCGATGAGGTCGGTGGCGGCGTCCAGGATCTCGGCGCGGGCCTGCTCGGGTGTGCGCCGCTTGCGGCGGCGCTGCTGTTCCGCGGCCATGACGGACACCCTCCCCCTTGTTGTCCACTCGGACAATAATGTGTTGTCCACCGTGCCAACAAGGCGTCCGGGTCTGTCCAGTTGATGTCAAGAGGCGGACACCCTCGGCGACCCCGCCGCGGTGTTCCTCGCGTCGGTCGGCGCGATCGGGGCGGTACCTGGCGCGTGTCGCGCGCGACGCATATGCCCTATCGACATTGCCCCCGGCTGATGGCGGAGGCACGCCACGTATTCACTCGTCCGAATGATGGGGCGGGTCGGGCGAGCGGACTACCGTGGCTGCATCGGGACGAATCATCGCGAACCCGCGCCATGCGGGGATTCGGCTTCGCCGCCGCCCCTGCGGACGGCCGGAGCGGGCGGGCACGCCGTCTCGGTACGACAGCCCTCTTTCATCGACAGATCCGGCGACCGCGAGCACGGCCGAGCACGGCCGTCGATGAGGACGCCCGCCTCCGGCGGTGGTCCGACCACCGTCCGTTCCGGGGGATCGCGCCGACCGGACCGCCAGGGGCGGCCCGCCCGCTGAAGCGGGCAACCGGAACGCGACCCCGGCTCGAAGACCCGCCCCCCGAACCGATTCGCCGCGGACGAGCGCGCGCCCTCGGCCCCGGAGCCTCCCCGGTGAACGGCCGGGCCGGCGAGCCCGCGAGCCCGCGACAGCCATGCGGGGCGCACCCGCGCGCGGCCGTCGATCCGCCGTACACCCCACCCCTCACGCGGAAGGAAGCGCCACCATGAACGCTGACTGGGACGACATCCTGGTCCGGGACAATGTCCAGGACGTGGGACAAACCCCCACGAACGACCCCGTCTGGCAGTCCCCGGACATCATCCCCTTCGGCAGCGGCCTCCTCGACTTCGATCTGGCGGAGTCGAGCTACAACGGCCCCGACCTCGGCCTGAGTCACCCCGTCGTGTACGGGCAGCTCAACCGCTTCTACGTCCGGGGCAAGAGCCTGCGGAGCGGCTGCCCCACCTCCGGAAACGTCAGGCTCTCCTACGTACGCGGAGGGCTGGCCCCGGACCCGAGCGCGTGGACGGCGATCGAAGTGGAGGGGGGCGGCACCGTCGTGCCGCTCGTCGTGCGTGGCGGCTCCAGGGAGATCCCGCCCGGACGGATCTGCCTCACCGAGCGGCCGTTCATCTGGCCGAGCCGGCTTCCGCCGGGGCACTACTGCACGCTCGCCACCGTGGACACGCCCGCCCACCCCCTGTCCCGGCTGCCCTCGTTCAATTCGACCGCCGCCTACCTGAACTGGGTCAGGTACACGCCCAACGCCTGCTGGCGCAACGTCGACGTCATCCCGTGCCGGCAGACGGACTACGTCATCACCGACCTGGCCGTCACCAACCTGAACGACACCCCGACGCGATTCGTCTTCGGGGTCTCCGGCGTCGACCTGCCCAACGGCACGGCGACCTTCTCCAACGCCGACCAGCAGGCCCCGTTCAGCCTGACGGCGCCGATCTACGCGCCGGGCAGCGACGAGGGGTACACGCGCTCGATCGTCCTGCCCGCCGACTACCGCGGCACGGTCACGGTCGTGATCCGGCTCGACCAGCCCCTCCCCTGCGACGCCCGGATCGTGCTGCGCGCCTACAACCCGGTGACCGGCGCCGCGGGAGAGCTCGAACGACGACTCGCCGTCCCCCGCGCCGGCGTCCCCGGACTTCAGGACGCCCTGTTCCTCGAAGTCGGCGCGTTCACCTTCGTCGCCGTGGACAGTCAGTGACCTGTCCGGAGACGTGGTCTCGCCCTCGCCCTCTCCCTCGATGGGGAGATCGGAGGGGGCGGGGCGGGGCGAGGTGAGGCGAGGTCGCGTGGGAGTCGCCCCCCCCCGGAGTGCCGCGACCGCCGGCGATTGCCGTTGCCTTTCGGGGTGTGGTCTGCTGGCGGCAGCATCGCGTGCCGGTGACGGGCTGCGTCAGGCATGGAGGTGCGGAACCGAAGGGACTGCCCTCCGTGGCCTCCCGTCATGACGGCGACCGTGTGGTCGCCCTGAGTCTTCAACTCTCCCAAGCGCACGAAGAACTGCTGCGCCAACTCCGCGGGATCCGCGCCGGCCTCGGCACACGCCGACTGGACGACGATGTGCTCCTCACCCACTGCCTGGCCTTCTGCACGGCCCTGACCGCGCACCACGAGGGCGAGGACGAGGGCATGTTCGCCGAGCTGGTGCGGGTACGGCCGGACCTCGCCCCGACCGTCGACAAGCTCGTCGAGGATCACGGCCTCATCTCCTCGCTCCTCTCCCGCGTCGGCGAACTCGCCGACCGGGCCGCCGAATCGTACGGCCCGGACCTGCGAGCGATCGGCGGCGAGCTGGACGGGCTGGCCGCGATCATGGAATCCCACTTCGGCTACGAGGAACGGGCGATCAGCCGGGCGTTGGACGGCGGAGTGCCCGAGGAGGGCTGGTCGGACCGGGTGTTCCGGTTCGCGGCGGAGTGAGGGTGAGGGTGAGGGTGAGATCGAGGTGAGTACGGGCGCCGGGGCTGGGCGGTGGTGAGTGGGAGGTCTCGGCGGTGGAAGGCGCGACTCCCGGAAAGAGGGCGGCCACACCAGAAGCTCGCCAGAACCTCAGCCCGCGGTGCCCTGGACCTTCGGGCGGGCCAGGAGCTGGGACAAGGCGACCAGCGCGAGGCCGGCCAGCAGGAGCGGGACGTCGACCCCGGCCGGGAGGAAGCGGACCGCTCCGATCGCCCCCGCCATCAGCACGGCGCCCGCGCCCCACATCCGGGGGCGGGTCACGTTCCGGCCCAGCCAGGCGACGGGGACCCGGTCGTTCACCAGAGCGCGTACGCCCGCCACCGCGAGTGCCAGCGCCGCCAGCGCGACGACGACCAGATAGAACGTCAGCATGGTGCCTCCTCGGCTTGTCGCTGCCGCGATGTTCCCAGCGGGGGCCCGGTGGCGACCATGCCGGACCCCGGCAGAATCCGACCCCGCCGCCTGCCCGCCCACGGCAGCACACGTACCCGCGGCAAGTCGGCGACTCGGCGACTCGGCAACTCGGCAACTCGGCAAGAAAGTCGCAGATTCCGCCGCACCACCGATGAGTTCTCGTCCTCGCCGCCGTCTACCCCCTGAACGCAGCGAAACGACGAGGAGACACGCGATGCCCTACGCCGACGTCAACGGAATGTCCCTGTACTTCGAGGAGCACGGTTCCGCCGCGGCCGGCACCCCCGGAACCACCACCGAGCCGCCCCTCCTCCTGCTCCACGGCGGGTTCGGGTCCGGCGAGAGCTTCGCGCCGCTGATCGCCGGCGGCCTGGGGGAGGGGCGGCGGGTGATCACCGTGGACCTCCAGGGCCACGGACGTACCCCCGACGTCGCCGGCCGCCCCATGACCATGGAGGCGATGGGCGACGACGTCGCCGCGCTGATCAAGCACCTCGGCATCGAGAAGGCCGACCTCCTCGGCTACTCCCTCGGCGCCGGCACCGCCGCCCGCGTCGCCGTCCAGCACGAGGAACTGGTCAACCGCCTCGTCCTCGTCTCGATGCCCGCGCGCCGCGACGGCTGGTTCCCTGACGTCACGGCGCAGATGGACCAGATGAGCGAGAGCGCGGCGGAGTTCCTCAAGGACTCCCCGATGTACGCGCTCTACGAGCGGCTGGCGCCCCGCCCCGAGGACTGGCCGGTCCTCGTCGGCAAGGTCGCCGCGATGAACCGGCAGGACTACGACTGGACCGACGAGATCGCGGCCCTCTCCGTGCCCGTCCTCCTCGTCTTCGCCGACGCCGACGGCATCCGCCCCGCCCACATGGCCGAGATGTTCGCCCTGCTCGGTGGCGGCCTCAAGGACCCGGGCTGGGACGGCGGCGGCCGCCCCGCCTCCCGGCTGGGCGTGATCCCTGGCGCCTCGCACTACGACCTGATGTTCTCGCCGCTCCTCGCGCCGACCGTGCGGTCCTTCCTCCAGTGACGTTTCTGCGGTGAAACCCGTCCGCCGAGAGAGTGAGTAACGGCCTTGTAACGAGACATTCCGGATTCCGTCCCGAAATCATCAGGTTTTGGCAAAGACCCGTGTGTTGAAGACCTGACGAGGAGTCGGAACATGAGTTATGGCAGTGCTCTGCGCGACCAGATCGCCGCTCCGGGGACCACCCCGCTGATCGGTGTGTTCGACATGTACTCGGCGTCCGTCGCGGCCGAGCACTACGACGGGATGTTCGTGTCCGGGTTCGGGTTCGCCGCCTCGTACTACGGGCTGCCGGACATCGGGTTCATCGCCTGGCCCGACATGCTCGGCTTCGTCCAGCGGCTGCGCGGGGCCTTCCCGCGCCACCACCTGCTGGTCGACATCGACGACGGCTACGTGGACCCGGAGGTGGCCTGCCACGTCGTCGAGGGCCTGGAGCGGATCGGCGCCTCCGGGGTGATCCTCGAGGACCAGAAGCGGCCGCGCCGCTGCGGGCACGCGGACGGGAAGCAGGTGCTGCCGCTGGACGAGTACCTGGCCAAGCTGGAGATGGTGCTCCAGACCCGGCGGGACCTCGTCGTCGTGGCCCGGACGGACGCCACGGACGAGGACGACATCCTGTACCGCGCCGAGCGCCTGGCGGCCACCGACGCGGACGTCGTGCTCGTGGACGGCGTACGGAGCGTGGAGTGGATCCGCCGGATCCGCGAGGTCGTCGACGGCAAGCCGTTGCTGTTCAACCAGATCGCGGGCGGCAAGTCGCCCCGGCTGTCGCTCGGGGAACTGTCCGGACTGGGCGTGGACGTGGCGATCTACAGCACGCCGTGCCTGTTCGCCGCGCACGTGGCCATGGACTCGGCGCTGTCCGAGCTGAAGCGGGCCGACGGCCGGCTGCCGGTCTTCGACACGGCCGACGGCGTCGGGGTCGCCGCCTCCACCCGTCTCCTGGAGCGCAACATCGCCCGCAACCAGGAGCCCCGCCACCAGCAGCCGCGCGAGCGGGTGGGCGCGTGAGGCGGACGCGGGGCGTGAGGCGGACGAGGGGCGGGAGCGCCCTCAGGGGTACGGGGCCGCTGGCCGCGCTCGGGCTCGCCGCGGCGGTCCTGGCGGCAGGGGCGGCGCCCGCCCTCGCCGACGGCAGCCTGATCACCGTGATCGACAACCGGGAGGCCGACTCGATCCTGGAGGTCGACCGTACGGGCAACGTGCAGTCCGGCAGCAGCGGCAGTACGGCGGGCAGCGATCACGACGGCAGCGCGGTCGACGCCATCCAGGCCCTCTTCGGCGAGGCCGAGCCGGACGACGACTGACCGACGCGGCCAGACCCGCTCGCGGTCACGAGGTGCGGCGGCGCTCCACGATCCCGCGGATGTACGCCGCCTGGCCCGCGTGCTGGTTGCCCTCGGCGACGAGGCTGATCAGGCGCGGGCCCAGGGTGACGTGCGGGGTCCAGCGGGTGTCGACGACGCGGTCCAGGCCGGCGGCGGTGACGGAGCCGACCTGGTCGAGGACGCGCGCGTGCACGGCGTCGTGGTAGCCGAGGAGCAGGCCGGCGTCGGCGCGGACGGCGGCGACCTGCGCGCTGTCGTGGCCGAAGCCGACGTCCCCGTCCGGGAAGGGCAGCCCGAAGCGCCCGGACCAGTCCTCGCCGGTCCACGCCTGCCCGGTGTCGAACGCGTCGGCCAGATGATCGTCCGTGACCCGGGTCAGATGCCAGACCAGCCAGCCGATGGAGTTGGCGTCCGGATCGACCCGCACGGCCAGCTCGTCGACCGACAGGCCCTCGACGGCCTCGTGCACGGCTTCCTGGATCCTGCCGAAGGCATCCAGCAGCAGCTCGGCGCTCTTCATGGCCCTCCTCGTCGGGTGGGTGGGGCGGCGGTGTGGCGGCGCGGTCCCGCCGCCACGGTACGACGAACGGGCCCGGACCGCCGCGCGGCGGTCCGGGCCCGTTCGTCGTAC
>NZ_JBEYHT010000040.1:0-74151 GCF_040635425.1 Streptomyces laurentii
CGGCGTGGCCGCTGCTCGGTTCGGCGTTCATGCTGTGGGTCTTCTTCCAGTCGCTGGGCGAACTGTCGGGGGTGTGGACGAGGAGCCTGCGGGGCCAGGCGTCCGGCGGACGGATCCGGTCTGCCCGGGTCCCGTCGAAGCGACGGCCACGGCCTTGGCCACCGCCGGAGTCACTCGACGAGGTCCGGCAGCACCTGCGGCGGCCACTGGCCCGGTGCGAACAGGCCGAGGGCATGGGCGCGGGCCACCAGGGCGGGCCGGTTGGGCGCGTCGAAACGGCGCAGCAGCAGGCCGACGCGGTACTCGACGCCCTGGCGGCTCAGATACAGCCGGGCGGCCAGCTGCACGGTCGACGCACCGACCGCCACGCCCTCCAGCATGCGCGCGTCGAGCGCGCTGAGGGTCAGTTCGCGGGGGCGCGGCACGTCCACCTCGCCCAACGGATGCAACAGGAGGACCAGTCCGGCCGTCCCGGCGGCGCCGGTGACCGCGATGGCCGTCAGGTCGGCGGCGAAGGCACGGCCGCCTGCGTGTCGGCCGGTCACCCGCTCGGTGAACCAGCCCGCGCGGCCCTCGGAGAGCTCGGCGACCCTGTCACGCAGACGCGTGGGCGGGCCCGCCTGCAGCAGGTCGCTCAGCGCGCGCCCGCATATCTGGCCGGGACTCAGGCCGAACCGGGCCGCGAAGTCGGATTCCGCCGCGGTGATGGTCATGTCGTGGGTACTCGCGTGAGCCGTGTAGGTGCGGCGGCGGTTCGCGCCGGCGCCCGCTGTGACACCGGCGGTGGATGAGGCGGTGAGACTTTTGGTCACCACGGTAATACCGTTTTCCCTTTGCACGTGGAGGTTCGCGAAGCACCGCACCGAATCCGGCGGTCGGCCTCGCGACAATGGTGTGTGCCTCCACGTTCCCGCGACCTTCCGCCGATCGGGGCGATATCGCAACAGGTCGGCACCTTGGAGGCTAAGGCCGGACAACCCGCCTGACAAGGCAACACTTTCCGGCCATTTTCCGAGTGCTTGAACCGCCGTGTGATTTCGATCATGCGTCCTTCCGGCGCCGGAAGGCCCCGAAAGTCGAAGCGGAGGAAATCCACGGCAAATGAGGGTCAAAATCTCTCGTACGTGACCCCGTCGCCTCTTGCCAATCCTCGCCGGGATGTGAACGCCCTCCGTGGACCCCCTCGGGAGCGGGGGCGCTCGAAAGGCTCAAAAGACGCCAGGAGCCGCCGAGGGGCCAGTGCGAACGGCACGCTTCGGCCGAGGGCTGAAGAACCGCGGGCAGAGCGGAGCCGGGGCCGGGCGGCAGGGGCCATGCGGACACGCCCCCGCCAGAGGTTCCGCCTCTGCGGCCGTGTTCTCGCAGAGCGGCCTCGGGGAACATCGGTACAGCGGTCATCGGTGACAACGCTCATGGTCGGGGCGGGAGTTCGCTGACCCGGCTCTCGTACTCGCGGCGGGCCCCGACCAGCGCAGCCACGTCTCCTTGAGGACGTCCTCGGCGTCGGCCGCCGAGCCCGGCATCTCGTAGGCCACCGTGAACAGCAGATTGCGATGGGCAATGAAGCTGTCCGTGGCCTCGGTCGCGGCCGCGGTCGCCCCCGCATGGATACCGGCATCCCTGTCCACCATCGCCAGTTCCCGGTTTCTGCCTCGCTGCGTGTGGTGCGTGTGGTGCGTGTCGCGCGCACGGGACGCCGCCGGCCTTGGTTCCGTGACAGCCGCACCCCGTGACCCACATCACCTCCGCCCCGTGTCACAGGAACGCGGCGACCGGCGCCTCATGGGCATCAGCCACGCGATCCCATGAGTGAGGAAGCCCCGATGGAAACCCGTATGAACCTGTTCGACACCGAGCTCGGCACGAAGGTCGGCAAGCGGATCTACGCCGTCAGCCAGGTCATCCAGGCGTCGCCGCTGCCCAAGTCCACCCAGGAGTTGGTGCAGCTGCGAGCCAGCCAGATCAACGGCTGCGGCTTCTGCGTCGACATCCACGGCAAGGACGCCGCCGCGGCCGGCGAGGACGCGGCCCGGCTCAACCTCGTCGCCGCCTGGCGGCATTCCACCGTGTTCACCGACGCCGAGCGAGCCGCGCTGGCCCTCACCGAGGAAGGCACCCGCATCACCGACGGACACGCAGGGGTCACTGACGAGACCTGGGCCCGGGTGCGCAAGCACTACGACGAGGAGCAGGCCATCGCTCTCGTCTCCCTCGTCGCCATGATCAACGCGACCAACCGGCTCGGCGTGATCCTCAACAGCCAGGGTGGATCCTACGCACCCGGCAACCTGACCACCGTCACCGGTTGACGCACCGAGACCGGCCCCGATCGAAGGATCGGGGCCGGTCTCGGTCGTGCGGGAGCGGTCGGCAGCCAGGTGGGGGCAGGTCCGGATGCAGGTCGCGAGTCATCGAGCCCCTCCATCACCGTGCGCGCTCCGGGGGTTCGTCGTGGTCCCGGTCTCGGGTGGTGCGGCCTCGCGCCGATGGTCGGCGGCTCCTTACGCTCCCTCTGCGGCGGAATAGAGCCGGAAGTCGACGACGACGCAACCAACCTGTCCGTCATCGGTGCGGCCGATCCAGACGGGGTAGGTCCCGTCGCCCTGGCCGGCGCGGAAGGCGATGAGGTTCGGCTCGGGCTCCGGGCCGGGCAGTTCGACGCTGAAGTGGCTGTCGAGGGGGATGAACAGGTCCTCGTCCAGCTGGTCTTCGGCCACCGTCCGAGTCGCATCCATGAAAGCCGCTGTGCCGGTATCCACGCCGACCCCGTGGAACTGGCCGTCGCCGAGCAGCCCGAGGTCCTCGTCGGGGCCGAGGGCCATGTCCCACTCGCGGGGCGGGACGTCCAGGAACGTCACCCTGGCCGCGGCGACGTTGACCCCGTACGCCGTGCGCAAGAGCGACAGCGTGACCGGGAACTCGCCCTGTGGCACGGCGACGGTCCGTGGGTCGCTGATCCAGCCGGGGTCCGAGACCACCAGCTGCCCTGACGTGATCCGCAGCAGACCGGCGTCGACGGGTTCGACGACGGCCGGCCCGTCCGCGGTGTCGCTCGCGCCCGGACTGAACAGTCGCTCGATTCCGGTGGGGCGCAGCGGTCCCGGCCCTTCGTCCACCGACACGTCGTTCAGGACTACGGTCGTGGCGGGCTCATGGCCCTGCTGGGCGAGGAACGGCGCGAACACCTGCCAGTCGCCGAATTCCGGTACGGGGCAGAGGAAGCTGTCGACGGGCGCCGCGAACCGCCGCACGGGGACGTTCGACGCGCCGGATGTCCGATCGTGCGGGGACTCCGTCGCCGCTCCCCGCGGCTCGGCGAACTCGGACCTCACCTCGACCTGCCCGTCGGCCGAGACAGTCGTGGTCTCCTGAACGTCCCACTTCCCGGACGAGTATTCCCGCTCACCGGAGAACTGCCATCGGGTGTTTCGCTGAGCCAGCAACATCCCCGTGCCCTGTGGCTTGAGGTCGATCATCTGCGTGCGCCAGGACCTGTCGTCGAACAGATACACACGCCACATCCGGCGCGGCCAGTATTCGACCAGTGCCAGCGGTTGCTCCCGCGCGGACAGCAGAACCGCGTAACCCATCCCGGCGGCGTGCTTGCGTGCCGCGAGCGCGCGCGACATCGGGTCCGGATGGGTCGGTCCCCGATGGGAACCCCACATCTCGCCGTACGACACATCAAGACTGTCGAAGATCACCGCCGCACCCCTCCCCCGTGGCACCAGCCACCCTCGAACAGTGACGTTCGACGGGTGACCCCTGCCGCAACGCCCTGCTCTTCCGAAGCATCGTTGTCCCGCAGTCTGCCACTGCGGTGTGACACGGGGGCCAGGGTGTCCGTCCCAGGCGCCATTCTCGTACGCTCAAGGCCAGTTGAGGGCGTCCAGGCGCTCCGGGGGACGCGCGATAGGTTGACGGATCATGAACCCAAGCGCACACGTCGTCATGGACCTCCGCGACAAGGCCCACGCCACCAAGAGGATCGGAATCCTGCTGTTCGCCGTGGCCGGGCTGGCATGGATCTGGTTCGCGATCCTGCTGCTGTTCCCGTACACCGCCGGCGAGCACGACCGGGACTGCAGGGCCCGCATCGCCACCGAGCGGCTGCACAACGAATCGTCCGTCTGCGTCACGTCCCGCGACTGGCCGAAGCTCCTCGGCGTCCTCGCCTTGTCCCTCCCCTTCGCCGTGGCGGGGTCCACGTTCTACGCGACCGGCGCGGCCACCGCCCGGATAGCCGGGACCATGCCGATCCGGCCCCCGGTCCCGACGCTCTGAGGGCTGCCGGGCGGATCCCGTTCGTGGACGGGAGCGACCTGTCGCCGCCGGGCGGGGACTCCGCAGACGGGCGTCGCCCGGTCGTATGCCGATGCCGAGAGGCCGCGCTCGGGCTGAGCACGGCCTCTCGGATGGTGAGGTGGCGCCTACCAGTAGGTGCGTGTGATCTCGTCGGGAAGTCGTCCCTGCCGCTCCCTCTCCTGGAAGATCACCGATGCCGTGATCAGGAAGGCGCGGCGGATCACCGGATCCGGGTCGGGGTTTTCCACGTTCCCGACGTTCCGGTCCAGGAGCATGGCTCCGAGGAGAGTTCCCTCCGGCGTGCAGGGGCGGGCGACCGATTCCCCCACGTCGATCAGGATGCTCCCGGAAGCCCCTTCCGCGGTCTCCCAGGCGTAGACGGATCCGGCCTCGGAAGAAAGGGTCTTCCTGCAGGTCAGTGATGCTGTCACGAAGGCTTCCATCCGTTCGCTCGCGCCAGGGATCCGATCATCTGAAGCCTATCCCGTCCGCCGCGGGCGCGTGTTCGTCCCAGGTGCGGCCGGCGTCCAGGGTCGCCTGGTGGGCGCGGCGGTAGTTCTGGTCGCCGTGCTGACGCATCCAGCTCGACTCGTACAGTTCGTGTGCGAGCAGATCGAAGTCGCTGGGATGCGGGTTTCCGTTCTGAAGGCGTTCCCAGGCCCTGGCGATCCGCGGATTGGCGTCGAATCGCAGCATTCCCGCGTCGAGCTGATGCTTTTCGACGAACAGGTGGTTGTAGATCTGGTTGATGTCGGCAGCGGAATAGCCGCGGGATGCCGCGCTCTGCGCCACCCGGTCGAGCTGGGCGTCGGCGCGGATCGCGTTGTAGGCGTGGTCCGCCCACTCCACTTCGAAGTCCATCTCGCCGCGCGGCCGTCGGAAGGCCGAACCGCCGGACTGCAGCTCCCGCTCCGTGGCCACCGCGGCCCGCCGCCATCCGGTCAGTCCGCCGACCCCGGTGACGACCAGCTGCTGGACGAGTTCGTCGGCGGTCTCCGCGTACAGATCGGCGAGCGCGTCGCAGCCCTGCTGCCGGAGCATGTACTCGGCGCGGTAGAGCCGGTAGGCGGGCCGGACGGGAAGGTACTTGTCGAGGAAACCGCCCGCGCCGCCGTTCTCGCCGGTGAACGCGTCCTTCAGGTCCCCGAGGAACACGAAGGGCGACTTGGCGACGTCGACGAAGGCGTCGCCGAAGATGCCGAGCACCTCGCCGACGCTGCCGACCCGGTCGTCGTCCGGGTCGCCGGGGGTCAGTCCGCTGGGGTCGGTGAGCGCGCTGGGCACGTTGTCGGCGTAGGCGTACGCGGAGACGTACGGCGTCGACAGGTCCCGGGCGGCCGGGTCGGACCGCGTGAAGCGGCCGGTGCCGGTGTCGTACTGACGGGCGTGCAGGTCGAGGTTGCCGGTGGTGGTCTCGTACCGGGCGCCGGTGTACGACGGGGTGCTCGCGGGCGCGCCGGCGGCGGTGGTGTTCAGGACGCGGGTGCCGAACGAGTCGTAGGCCCAGCGCTGGTGGAGGGTCCCGGTGCCGCCGACGACGTCGACCGGGGAGCCCTGGGTGTCGTGGTGGTAGTAGAAGAGCTCGCCGGTGCCGGTCTTGGTGGCGGTGGGCTGGCCGAGCGGGTCGTAGCGGTAGGACTGCTTGACCGCCCAGGCGCTGTCGTACTCCGTGGCCAGGATCGGCAGCGGCGCGTTGGGGTCCCACTGGGTGCGGCTGGTGACCGCGCCGTCCTTGAGGGTGGCGACCTGGTTCCCGCTCGCGTCGTGGTCGTAGGTGTAGGAGGCGCCCCCGACGGTGGCGGCGTTGATCTGTCCGGCCAGGTCGTAGGTGTACGTGTCGGCGCCGGCCTTGGTCCGGTTGCCCTCGGCGTCGTGCTCGTAGGCGGTCGTCGTGGTGCCGGTGGTGGCCGAGGTGAGCTGGTCGGCCGCGTCGTAGGCGTAACTGGTCGAGGTGGTGCCGAGGGTGGAGGTCAGCCGGTTGCCGACCTTGTCGTAGGTGTAGGACGTGGTGCGGCCGGCGGCGCAGCCGGTGACCCAGGGCTGTGGCGCGCAGCCGGAGGTGAGCCGGCCGGCCGCGTCGTAGGTGAGGTCGTAGCCGCCGGTGCCGACGCCGGCCCGGGTGACGTCGACTCGTGTGGGCAGACCCGCCGCGGACAGCGTCAGCGCCGTCTTGGTGACGGTGGCGCCCGCCTTGGCGGCGGTCACCGCGGTGACCCGGCCCGCCCGGTCGTAGGTGCGTTCCTCGGTCTCCGTGTTGGGCAGGGCCGAGGCGACCAGGTTGCCCGCGGGGTCCCAGGTGTACGTGGTGGTCTTGCCGTCGGCCGCCATCGTCGCGTTCCGGCCGTCGGCGTCGTAGGTGTACGTGATCGTGTTGCCGTCGGCGTACTTGCGGGTGAGGATCCGCCCGGCGGCGTCATAGGTGTAGGCGAAGCCGCGCGTCTTGGTCGGATGGCCGACCGCGTCGTAGACGAAGTCCTCGGAGATGGTGGAGTTCACCCGGGCGGTCAGCTGCCCGGCGGCGTCGTAGCCGAAGGTCGCGTCGGGGGTGGCGTCCGAGTAGTCGACCTTGGTGAGCAGACCGCGCGGGTCGTAGGTGTACCCGGTGGTGCCGCGGGGTGTGGTCTTGCCGGTGACATGGCCCTCCGCGTCGTACGCGTAGGTCGTCTTCCGGTCCAGCGGGTCGGTGACCGAGGTGAGGCGGTGCACCGCGTCGTAGCCGTACGCGGTGACGCGGCCGCCCGCGTCGGTGCGCCCGGTGAGGTTGCCGAGCTTGTCGTACCCGTAGGCGGTGACGGCGCCGCCGGGGGCGGTGACCTTCGTCAACTGGTCCCGGTCGTCGTAGCCGTAGGTGGTGGTGCGCCCGTCGGCGTCCTTGCGCTCGACGACCTTGCCGACGGGGTCGTAGGCGGTGCTGGTCACCCCGCCGAGCGGATCGGTGACCTTGGTGGGGTTGCCCGCGGGGTCGTAGCCGTACGTCGTCGTGTACGGGACGGGGTCGGCGCCGGTGGCGTTGCCGCGCGGATCGACCGCGGTGGCCTGGCGGCCGTCGCCGTCGTAGGTCCAGCTCGACTTGTGGCCGAGCGGGGAGACGCGGTCGAGGAGATTACCGTCGGCGTCGTAGGCGTAGGTCGTGGTCTTGCCCAGCTGGTCGGTGCTGCTGCCGAGCCGGTTGTTCTTGTCGTAGACGGCGGTGGTCGTCTTGCCCGCGGCGTCGGTGGTCTTGGTGACGTTGTCGTTGGCGTCGTAGGTGTAGCCGGTGGTGTGGCCCAGCGGGTCGGTGACCACGAGCGGCCGGTTGACCGCGTCGTAGGTCGTCTTCGTCACCGCGCCGGTGGGACCGGTGGTCTCGGTGAGGTTGCCGGCCGCGTCGTACACGTAGGACGTGGTGAAGGCGGCCGGGTCGGCGCCGGAGACGTTCCCGCGTGCCGAGACGCTGCTGAGCAGCCGGCCCACCTTGTCGTACGCGTACGTGGTCCGGCCGCCGGCCGCGTCGGTCTCGGAGGCGAGCCGTCCGCTCGCGTCGTAGGTGCGGGTGAGGGACTTGCCCGCCTGGTCGGTGGTCCGGGTCAGGTTCCCCGCGTCGTCGTAGCCGAGCGTGGCGGTGTCGCCCGCGGGGTTGCGCACGGACGTCAGCTGCTCGGCGCCGTTGTAGGCGTAGGTCGTCGTACGGCCCAGGGCGTCCTTGGCCGAGCCGAGCAGACCGCGACCGTCGTAGGTGTACGTCGTGGTGTACGCGGCCGGGTCGGCGCCGGAGACGTTTCCGCGCGGGTCCGTCCTGGTCAGGACACGGCCCGCCGCGTCGTATGTGAACGTCGTCTTCTCGCCCAGCGGCGTGGTGACCGACGTCCGGTTGCCCGCGGCGTCGTACCCGTACGTGGTGACCTTGCCGCGCGGGCTCGTCACGGTCTCCAGCGAGCCGAACGCGGTGTACGTGTAGGCGGTCTTGCCGCCGGCCGGGTCCGTCGCCGATGTCAGCCGGTTCGCCGTGTACGCGTACGTCGTCTTGTTGCCGCGGCCGTCGGTGTGACTGGTGAGGTTGCCCCCGGTGTCGTAGCCCCAGCCCTCCTGGTAGCCGAGCGCGGCCGGCGCGCTGCGGGTGAGCATCCGCCCGGCGGTGTCGTACGTCATCGCCGTGGTGTTGCCCCGCTGGTCGGTGAGGGCGACGGGGCGCAGCTGACGGTCGTAGTCGTAGGTGACGCTCTTGCCGTACGGGTCGATCGTCTCCATCAGGACGTTGCTCGCGTAGACGTCGGTCCACACGCCGCCGTCGGGCGCGACCGTGTGGGACTCGCTCTTGCCGTCCCAGGTGAACGTGGTGGTCTTGCCGTTCTGGTCGGTCTGGGACGTGATGCGGCCCGCGCCGTCGTAGACGTTCCTGACGGTGCCGCCCGCCGGGTCGGTGTACGACGACAGCCGCTTGTTCGTGTCGTAGGCGTACGTGGACGTCCGGCCGGCCGGGTCGGTGACCGAGGTCAGCAGACCGCCGGTGTAGCCGTACGCGACCGAGGTGCCGTCCGGCAGGCTCACCGTGGCGAGCAGACCGTCGGCGCCCAGGGTGAAGGAGGTGGTGCGGCCGGCGGCGTCCTTGACGGAGGCGAGCTTGCCCGCCGCGTACGTCAGGCTCAGGCCCTTGCCCGCCGCGCCCGCCACCGAGGTCGGCAGGCCGGTGCTGTCGAAGGTCCGCACCGTGTGGTCCGGGGTGGTGACCGTGTACGTGCTCGTGCCCTTGACCAGCTTGGCCGTCGTGCCCGCCGGCGCGGTGTACGTGCCGTCGCTCGCCTGCGTGAAGACGAACGACGCCCCGTCGCCGGTCCGGTACGTCGCCTTGCCCGTCGCGAGGGTCAGCCGCGTGTCGAACGGCGTCGTCCAGCCGCGCCCGAGCAGACCCGTGGTGGTCGAGTCGGACCGGTAGGTGCGCTCCAGGGCCAGCGGAATCCCGGGACCCGTCAGCGAGGCGTCGGTGAGCCGCTCGTAGAACATGCCGGTCGCCGTGTTGACCGGGTCGGCGCGGTGGGCCTGGGCGTAACAGGTGCAGATGCCCGCCGCCGCGCCGGGGATACCCGGCGTGTAGAAGGCCTGCACGAGCCCCGAGGTGGTGCCGCCCGGACTCGAACCGTCGGCGTTGTTCAGGAAGACCCAGGCGTAGTACTTCTTGCCGTCCTGCAGGATGCCGCCCAGTTCACCGCCGGCCCACCAGAAACACTGGTCGGTGGGGTAGGAGTTGGCCGCCCACCAGTCGTAGCACCAGGCGCCGGTGTCCGGGGTGTCGCCGCTGGGGTCGTCGGTGGACTTCTTGATCTCCTGCTGGACGACGGGGACGCCCGCCTCGTCCAGGACGTACAGCCACAGTCCGGTGTACGACGAGCCCCGCAGCGGCAGCTTCACCTGCCCGCCGATCGACAGCATGCCGGGGTAAGCGGTCGCCCAGGCCGACACCGACACCGGATTCCCGGGCGCGGCGGCGAGGCGCTGCGCGGCCGCGCCCGGCTGGGCGGCGGGACCGCGCTCGACGCGCTCCGTCTTCGGCCGGCCGTGAGGGGTGGCCGTGGCCTCGCGCTCCGGCGCGTTCATATAGCCGCGCATGGGCGACTGTTCGTGCCGGTCCTTCGCGACCTGTTTCCGGCGCTCGGTCAGCGTCATCGCCTTGGGCGGATCGGGCAGGTCCTCGGCCGTACGGGCCTTGGCCTGGACGACGCTCGCCGCGGCACCGCCCGGCCGGTCCGGGGGAACCGCCCAGGACGGGGTGGCGGCCGCTATCGCCAGAAGGAGGAAGGCCAGAAAGGCCATACCGAGTCTTCGAGCCTGTGTGCGCATGGTGAATCACCTGTGAGGCAGCAGTGGGCAGGGACTCGGTGATGCTGATCCACAAAGCCTCCGCCGTAACGCGTGGGACGAAATGAGGCTGGATTGTGGTGGTGGGGCCGAAGTGAGGGGAGGTGAAGTGCCCTGGTCACAGGGACGGGCGCGGAGGGGCGCGTGCCGAGGTTGGCGTGGACGCGACGATGCGGGGGCGTCAGCGCAGGTGAACGGGCCCTTGACGGTGGAGGGCTGAGGAGACGACAGGCCTCGAACGGACGTGGGGCGGACGCAGACACGGGGCCGCCACGGAGGGCGCCGCGAAGCCGGCACGGATTCGGATGCGGGGCGGACTCAGGGCGTGAGGGCTAGGGCCTTTCTTTTGGATCAGGCTGGATCAGGGAGCGGGGTCCGGTGCGGGTGATCGCAAGGCGGAGGAGGGAGACAACGCGGTGGGGGTACCTCCCGTGCCCGAAGGGCTACGGGGGAGTTGGCGACTGACGACAACGCGGCGTGGGGGTACCTCCCGTGCCCGAAGGGCTACGGGGGAGCGCGTGCCGGGGCACGCGAGCCCAGCAAGATCCAAAAGAAAGGCCCTACGTCCAAGGCAGCGGCCCGTCTCCGCCTCGGGCCCGATCTCCGTACGTCGAGCGACGGCATACGGTGCTGACCGACTCCGAATCGTCCGCTTGAGGAGAGAGAAGCATGAGCACCGCTGCACCGGTCACGCTGGTCACGGGCGGCAACAGGGGGATCGGCCGGGAGACCGCGCGCCGGCTTGCCGGACTCGGCCACACCGTCCTGCTGTCCGCCCGCCGCCCGGAGAACGCCGAACGGGCCGTCGCCGATCTGGCCCCCGGAGTCCGGGGCGCGCTGGTGCCCTGCCGGCTGGACGTGACCGACGCCGACGACGTCCGTGCCCTCACCCATCGCGTGGAGGAGGAGTTCGGGCGCCTCGACGTCCTCGTCAACAACGCGGCCGTCAACTACGACACGTCCCGGCGAGCCGTCTCCGTCGACCTCGACGAGGTCCGCCGGACCCTGGAGACCAACCTCTTCGGGGCCTGGCGGGCGACGCAGGCGTTTCTGCCGCTGCTGCGCCGGTCGCCCCACCCGCGTGTGGTGATGGTCTCCAGCGAGTCCGGTTCTCTGGAGACCATGTCCGGCGGCACCCCTGCCTACGGGGTCTCGAAGGCCGCTCTCAACGCCCTGACCCGCAAGCTCGCCGACGAGCTGCGCGCCGAGCGGATCCTGGTCAACGCCGTCTGTCCGGGATGGACCGCCACCGACATGGGCGGCCCGGGCGGCGCCCCCGTCGACCAGGGCGCCGCCGGCGTCGTCTGGGCGGCCACCCTGCCCGACTCCGGCCCCACCGGCGGCTTCTTCCGGGAGGGCGAACCCCTGGCCTGGTGAGGAAGTTCCAGTGGTGTCGGCCGCTTCCCTCCACCCACCGAATCCGGAAGGGGCCCGGCTGATGCCGGGCCCCTCATCGAGGGTCCTGGGATGTCGGACGTGACGCTTCACGCGGCCTTGACCAGGGTGGACGGGTCGTTGCTCGACGCGTGCCGGGTGATCGCCGCGGGCACGCTCGCGGTCTCCCGCTCCTCGTGGCGCGGCCACAGGACGAGGGCTCCGGCGGCTCCCCCCGCGGCGAGCATCGCCAGGACGCTCCAGGTGAGGGAGAAGCCGGCGATCGTGCCGAGCCAGCCCGCGATCGGGTAGGTGACGAGCCAGGCCAGGTGCGACAGGGAGAACTGGGCCGCGAACACCTCGGGGATCGCGCCGCGTTCGACGGAGGCCCGCAGGACCTTGCCGGTCGGGGTGATGACCAGGGCCATGCCGACGCCGGTCACCGCCCAGATGACCGCCGTACCGGTCCAGGTGCCGAGGCCGGTCGCGATGACGGTCACCGCGGCGGTGGTCGCGGCCACGAGGACGGCGGCGCCCGTGATCATGACGGTGCGGGCGGCGACGCGGTCGAGGACACGCGGGAGGACGAGGGCGGCCACGAGCGTGCCGGTGCCGGAGGCGGCGAGCATCCAGGCGACGTCCGATTGCGAGCCGCCGAGCTCGTCGCGTACGTAGTTGACCGTGTTCACGACGACGATCGAACCGGCGGCCGCGACGGTCAGGTTCAGCGCCATGATGCCGCGCAGCCGCGGGGTGGTGAGGAAGGTCCTGACACCTGCCGCCGCCTTGTCCCAGGCCTTCGCGTGGGTGCTCGGGCGGGCGTCGGGGACACGGGTCGACAGGACGAGCACGGCGGAGACGAGGAATCCGGCGGACGTGCCGAGGAACAGGCGGTCGAAGCTCATGAACGTCAGGGCGACGGCGGCCAGCACCGGGCTGAGCAGGCTCTCCATGGTGGACGCGACCTGGGAGGCGGACAGCGCACGTGTGTAGGCGGACTCGTCGGTGACGATGTCGGGGATGACGGCCTGGAACGTCGGGGTGAACGCCGCGGAGCCGGCCTGGAGCAGCCCGATCAGGACGTAGACGTGCCAGACCTCGCTGACCAGCGGCAGCGCGAGGACGACCGCGCCGCGGATCACGTCGAGGGCGACGAGGAGGGCTCTTCTGGGGAGCCGGTCGATGTACGCGGCGGCCAGCGGGGCGATGATCACGTACATGACCATCTTGATGGTCAGGGCGGTGCCGAGGACCGTGCCGGCGCGAGGGCCCGCGAGGTCGTAGGCGAGGAGGCCGAGGGCCACGGTGGTCAGCCCGGTGCCGAAGAGGGCGATGACCTGGGCGCCGAACAGATGGCGGTAGTCGCGGATGGCGAAGAGTCGCATGACGGGTTCCTTCCGGGTTCATGCGACGGGGCGCGGCCGAGAGGTGGCGGCCGTGCCCCGCGGGTACAGGCAAGGGCGGCTTCGCTGGGCACTGGCGTCACTCCCCGACGTGAGAAACGGAGGGATGGGTGCAGGCGCCGGCGAGAGGGTTCGTACGACAGCTGCCCCGCCGACATCGGCGCTCGGGACGAGCGTGGTCGTTCATGGCACCTCCTTGATGAATGCGTGCGGCTCTCCCGGGGGTTCTCGCTCCCCGCGATCACCGCAACCATATACCCCCGGGGGGTATTCCTGCGAGAGTTTCCGAGGGCCTGCGTCGGCTCGGCGGCGCACGGTTGGCGGATCGGAGCCCGCGCGTTCAGCGGGCATGGCGACAGCGGTTGGCACTCCGTCATCGACTCCGACCGGCCGCATGTCGGCAAGGCGTTGCGGGAGTGGCTCTCGCCCGAAAACTTCGACGCGGACGGCGTACAGAAGCGGTCCCTGTCCGCCGTCCGCGCTTCCGGCGCGTAGTCGGGAGGTGCACAGCGACCACCTATCGGCCGTCACTGCGCGAGGTAGCCACCGTCCACGGGGAGCACGGCGCCGGTGATGAAGGACGCTTCGTCGGAGGCGAGGAAGAGGACGGCGGCGGCCACCTCCGCCGGGGCGCCGAGGCGCCGCATGGGGTGGAGCCGCTCGATGTCGGCGAGGTACGCGGGCCCGCCGGGCTCGTCGCGCAGGCGGGCGACGCGCTCGGTGGTGATGGTACCGGGGGCGACCGCGTTGACCCGGATGCCGCGGTCGGCCCACTCCACGGCGAGGTGCTTGGTGAGTCCGGAGGCGACGAACTTGGCGGGCCCGTAAACCGCTTGGCCGCGCTGTCCGGCGACGCCCGAGATCGACGACACGCACACGATGGCGCCACCATCACCACCCGCGCCCCTCTCCCCCGGGGCCATCGCCTCGATCGCGTACTTGCAGGTGAGGAACATCCCCCGGCCGTCGACGGCCATCACGCGGTCCCAGTCCTCGGCGCCGGCCTCGGTGATCTCCGACAGCGGGATCACCCCCGCGTTGGCCACCAGGACGTCCAGCCGGCCGTGCCGCTCGACGGCGGCGGCGATCATCCGCCGGGCGTCCTCGTCCCGCGACACGTCGCCGACCACGGTGGTGACGGCCCGCGGCAGCTGTTCCGCCAACCGCCGCAGACCGTCCTCGTCCAGGTCGGTGGCCACCACCATCGCGCCCTCGCGGGCGAAGAGTTCGGCAACGGCGCGGCCGATCCCGTTGGCCGCGCCGGTGACCACACAGGCCTTCCCGGCCAGCCGCCCGCCCACTCCGGCCCCACTGGTCTCCGTCATGACATCGGACTGTAACGGCGTCATGCCGCACGGTAAACCACGCGGACACGGCGACAGCACCACGGGTGGCCGGCCTCCAGCAGACCGTCATCGGACCGGTGACGCTGTCGCATCCGCAAGGATCCGGGTGATGCGGCGTCACCAAGGAGGGGTGTACGGCACCGTCTCGTCCGGTCGGTCCGCGTCCGGGACCGCGTCCGGGACCGGTGTGCGGCGCCGGATGAACCAGGTGACCGCCCACAGGACCACGCCGATCAGCAGGAGGGCCCCGGCGATGCGGTACTGGTCGGCGGGGCGTCCCGAGGACCAGGGCAGGACCAGGTAGAGACACGTGAGGGCGCCCACCGCGGGCAGCACCCGGCCCGCCCTGAAGTGGTGGGTATCGACCGTGTCCCGGCGCAGCACCAGCACCGAGAGGTTGACGACCGCGAACACGGTGAGCAGGAGCAGTGACGTCGTCCCGCCCAGCAAGGCGACGACCGGGCTGTCGGGTCGCAGCGAGACGAAGGTGATGAGGCCGAAGGCGATGACGGTGGTGAACAGGATCGCCACCTGCGGAGTGCGCCGTACGGCATGCACCCTGGCCAGGGAGGGCGGCAGCACGCCTTGTCTGCTCATGCCGTACAGCAGACGGCTGGCCATCATCATGTTGATGAGCGCGGAGTTGGCCACCGCGAACATGGAGATGAACGGCAGCAGGTCGGCGATGGGGAAGTCGGGCGCCGCCGTCCGCACCACCGTGGCCAACGGGGTCTCGCTGGAGGCGAGCCGGCCGACGGGGACCACGGCGACCGCGCAGACGGACACCAGGACGTAGATCAGTCCGGTGATGCCCAGACCCGTGAACATCACCCGGGGGAAGACGCGCGTCGGGTTCCTCGTCTCCTCCGCCATGTTGACCGAGTCCTCGAAGCCGACCATCGCGAAGAACGCCAGCGATGTCGCGGTGCTCACCGCCAGGAAGACGCCCTTCTCGGGGCCGCTCTCGAAGGCGACGACACGGGAGAAGTCCGCGTTCCCGCCCGCGATGAAATAGCCGCTGATCAGGATGACGAGCAGGAGACCGGACAGTTCCACCGCGGTCAGCAGCACATTGGCCTTGAGGCTCTCCGCGGCACCGCGGAGGTTGGCGAGCAGCACCAGGCACATGAAGCCGAGGGCGATCAGCAGGACGAGAAGGTTCCCCGCGTCGATCCCGAAGCCCGTCACCAGATTCGCCGCGAAGGCCCGCGAGGCCGCGGACGCCGACGTGATGCCGGAACACATCACGGCGAAGCCCACCAGGAAGGTCAGGAAGTGTTTCCCGAACGCCTTGTGCACGTACAGGGCGGCACCGGCGGCCTGGGGGTACTTGGTGACCAGTTCCAGGTACGAGGAGGCCGTGACGAGCGCGACGGCGAACGCGATGACGAACGGCAGCCACGCCGCGCCCCCGACCTCCCCCGCGACCTGCCCGGTCAACGCGTAGATGCCGGTCCCGAGGATGTCACCGACGATGAACAGCAGCAGACCCGGACCCATCACGCGCTTCAGCTCGGGCCGGCCGTCGGAACCCTGTACGGCGGAACTCGTCGCGTCCGTTCGGGACATGGCGCTCCTTGTCGAGGCGGCGGTCGTGGACTGCCGTGCGCGCGGACATGGTCACCCGACTCGTCTACCCCGATTCGGGCGACGCCGACCCCGGCCCGGAGCACCTGTCACATCGCGAGCGGGAACGCCAGGAAGAGCGCGAGGGTGACAGCCACGCACATGAAGACCACGTAGCGCACCGGCAACGCGGGCGCGTCGCTCTCCGGCCGCCGGTCCCCGGCCGCGAACGCCTCCCGGAGCCGCTTTCCGGAGGGGAGCGCGCCGATGGTGAACCCGACCCAGACGAAGGAGTACATGACCATCATCTGCCGGGCGTCCCACGGCACGATTCCCAGCCTGCCCATACCGGTCATGACAAGCAGGAACGCGAAGGAGAGGACGGCGGTCCTGGCGACCGGGCCGCGGGTGCGCGCGCAGCGCTGCACACCGAGGCAGAGGACGGCCGTGGCGAAGGCGGCCATGGCCACCAGCCAGCCGACGGGGAGTCGCGCGAGCATGCCGGTTCCTTTCCCGGCCGGGCCAGGAGAGAGCCGGCGCGGCTCTCTCCTGGCCCCGACGAGATGCGTCAGGGCGTTGTCGCCTGCCCTGTCAGCCGAAGATCGAGGACAGGGTCGACGTGACCGGGGAGATCAGGTCGTGACCGAACTGCGTGATCTTCGTGGCCACGGGAGCGACCACCTTTCCGCCCACCTTGCCCAGGGAGCCGATCCACTGAGACTGCCCGAAGGTGATGAGTCCGAGCGCGGTACCGCCGGCGGAGGCCCAGAACTCGCTGCTGTTCCAGCCGTAGGCGAAACCGTTGAGGATCGTGCTGACCCCGGAGACCGCGGCGGAGGCGATACCCAGGCCGAGGGCCAGGGGCTCCAGGACGATGGCGGCGGGCGGGAAGATCAGTCCGGCGATGCCCGCGAGCGCGCTCGCGTAGCCCAGGCCGGTGCTGACCCAACTCGTGGCGTTGGCCCACCACTTCAGGTCCTTGTACCAAGGAACGTCACTGCCGTCGACGCTGTCGTTGTCAGGAGTGTCGACCGGAGACTTGCCCGCGTCCTTCGCGGCCTGCGCGGCCTCGGCCGCCCGCTTGGCCGCCGCGGCGATCTCCTGCTGCCGCTTGACCGCCGCGATCTGGTGGGCCTGGCTCGCGGCCGCGGCCGCCGTCCGCGCGTCCTGGCCGGCCTGCACGGCCGACGCGCGGGCGGAAGCGGCCGACGACTGGGCGGCGTTGGCGGACGCCGACGCGCTGCGCGCGGCGGAGAAGGCACGGTTGGCGGAGTAGTTCGCCGAGCGCGCGGCCGTACGGGCCGTGGCCGCCGCCTGCTTCGCCTTGTCGGCGGACGCCTGCGCGTCCCTGGCCGACTGGTCGGCCGCGTCGGCGTTCGCCTTCGCCTGATTCGCGGAGTTCGCCGCCTGCGTGGCCCACTCCTTGGCCTTGTTCGCCCACTCGATGGCCTCGGCGGCCGCGTTACGGGCCGTGGCCGCCGCCTGCTGAGCGCGGGCGGCGTCCTCCTGGGCCTTGTGCGCGATCTTCGCGGCCGCGGCTATCGCGCCCTGCATGCCGGCGATGTGGCTGGCCGAGTCGAAGTCGAGCTGCGCCGTCCAGTGCTGGACCGAGCCGACGAAGTTCCGGCGCATCCAGGCCGGCCCCTCCAGCGCGGTCTGGGCGTGGGCCTTGGTGTAGGGGCCCGACGTGGCCGAGGCGAGGAGCGCGGCGGTGGCGACGGTGTCGTCCTCCCGCTGCGCCTCCTCGCCCGTGACGGTGAGGAACTCGTACAGCGCCTCCGTGGTCCCGGCGTCCAGGGCGGCGTTGGCGGCCTTGATGACCGCCTTGCCCGGGTTGGCGGCGAGGGCTCGGGCGACCGCCACGCGGGCTTCCGTCGAGGCGGCCTGGACGAGCCCGGTGTCCAGGAACGTGCCCACGGCGTCCTGGTCGGCGCTCTCCAGGGCCCTGGCCGCGGCGAAGCCGATGTCCGGCGGCAGGGTCTGGGCCAGGTAGAGGCTGGTCTCCCGGTCGTCCTGCCGCTGGGCGAGCTGACGGTCGGTGTCGATCCAGACGTGGACGTCGGATTCCACGCCGGACAGGGCGAACCGCGCGGCCTCCTGCGACCAGGTGCCGTGGGTCGCGCTCATCACGGCGACGGCGGCCTTGCGGCCCAGCCCGGCGGCGAGCGCGGAGTCGCCGGCTTGGAGCGCCGTCTCCGCCTGGGCGATGAGATCCTTGGTGGCCTGTGCGGTCCGCTCGGCCTGGGTGCGCTTCTCGACATACGCGGCCCGCTCGTCCTGCTCGAGCCGGGCGAGCAGCCGGACCTCCTCGACCGCCCGCTGGGTGTCCTCGTCGAGGCGCTGCCACTCCGCCTCGCGGGCGGCCTTCTCCACCTCGACGGCCTTGCCGACCGCCGTGGTCGCGACGTTCGCGGCGGTGGTGGCCGCGTTGGCGAACTCGGTGGACTTCTTGGCGTACTCCACGGCCTGACCGGCGTACTTCGCGGCCCATTCGGCCGCCGTGGCGGCGTTGTCGGCGTGGTCCGCGGCGCTGTTGGCCGCGTCGCGCGCGGTACGGGCCGCCGCCGCGGCCGAGTTGGCGAGGGCCTGGGCGGTGCCGGCGGCGTTGGTGGCGATCGTGGCGTTGGTGCCGGCGATCTGGGCCTGGCGCCTGGCCTCGGCGGCCGCGGCCTGGGCCGCGCCGGCGGAACTGGCGGCGGCGGCCGAGGCGTTCGCCGCGGCTGCCGCGTTACGCGCCGCGGACGCGGCGGAGGCGCCGGCGGACGCGGCCCGGGCGGAGGCGGTCGCGGCGCTGTCGGCGGCCGAGGCCGCGCTGCGGGCCTGGGCCGCGGCGTTGCGGGCGGCCACGGCGGCGTCCTTGGCGGCCTGCGCCTGGCCGGCGTCCTTCGAGGCGGCGATGGCCGCGTTGTAGGCCCGGGCGGCGGCGGAGCCCGCGTTGGCGGCGGCCTGGCTCGCGGCGGTGGACGCGTTGGCCGCACGGCGCGAGGCCTGGATGGCGGCGTGGGAGGCGGTGGTGGCGACCCGTGCCGCGTCGGCGGCGCCCGAGGCGGCCTCGCCGGCCTTGCGGGCCGCCTTGCCGGACTTGATCACGTCCTGCTGCGCGGCCTGGGCCTCCGCGGCGGCCTTCTCGGCCGCATCCTTGGCCTTGGCGGCGGCCTCGACGGCCCGGGCCGAGGCTTCCTCGGCCTGCGAGGTCATCGCCTCGGCCTTCTTGCCCTCGCGCTGGACGACCGCGACCAGTTCCTGGATCTGCATGGTCTCCTGGTCGCGGGCCCGCGCGATGTGCTGGCCGGTCTCCAGGAACCACTCGATGTCCCGGGCGGAACCGGACAGCGCCCGGTCCGCGTACTTCCGCACCTCCGGACCCGCCTGGAAGGAGAGCTTGGAGACCTCGACCTGCATGTCCTCCAGACGGGCCGTGTACTGGCCGTCCAGGAGGAACGTCTCCAGCGCCGTCTGCGAGCCGTCGTTCAGTGCGGTGTTGCCGACGCGGTTGACCGCCTTGCCGCCCACGGCCATCACCGTGGCCGTGGCGACCCGCAAGTCCTCCTGGATGGCGGCCTTGAACCCGCCGGCGAGATAGGCGGCGATAGCGGAGTCGCCCCCGTCGATCGCGGCGGTGGCCTCGCGCCGGCTCCCCTTGCCGCCGCCGGCGATGGAGCTCGCGATCGCGACGCGGTTGTCCTCGGCGGTCTCCGAAGCCAGCTTGGTGGCCAGGAAGTTCTGGATGTCCGCGTCGGTGCCGGTCAGCGCTTCCTCGGCGGCGGCCCGGACGGCTCTGCCGCCCAGCAGCCAGGCCTTGACGACTTTGGCCCGGTCGGTGTCGGGAAGACCGAACGGGTCGCCGTCCTCGCCGCCCGGCGGCGGAACGGCGGCCAGGGCGGCCACGGGGTTGAGCACGAGACTCGATGCGGTGACGGCAACAGCGGTGGCGGCGACAGCGCCGAGAACCCGGCGCCGGCTCCAATAGATGGTGTCCAAAACAGCCCTTCGCTATCGGCGCCTGACGGCGCGCGCTTCCTTCACCGAGACATGGGTGTTCCCCGGCGAGTTCCGAGAGCGTTGCTCCGCGAGCCTAAGCAGCGGGCAGCTGCTTGAACACCCGTCAGAATGTCCGGAGGGCATGGACCGGCCATCACGACCGCCCAGCCAAAGCGCGCATTCCGTGCACACGCGGCAGTTCGAAGACGGCCTTTGTGCATGAATCCAGGAGGACGTGCCCCCATTCCCTCACGCGCGAAGTGGCGTACATCACTTGTCACTTGATCTGGAGGGCTTTCTTCCACTCTTTCGAAAGCGTCAATCTTTCTCGGCGGCGGTTGAATTTCCTCCGACGATCACTACGATCCCGGTCAAGACGGGGACATTTCAGGGGAGCTGACGCAGCGTCGGATCGCGCGGCACCCCCCCCCATCGGCCTGCCCCCTCGCTCACGCGTCGACCGCAGTTCCGGCCCATGGCCGGAATCAATGAACGGGACATCGATGACGGCACACCACGCAATGCCGCGGACCGCCGGCACCGCACCGCGCGCAGGTGCCCCGGCCCGGCTCGCTGTCGACGGAGCCCCTGGCGGGTCCGCCCGGGTGGACGCCTCCGCGAGGACGGCGGCCGCCGAGAAGGTGCCGGGATATGCGATCGAGGACTGCGGCCACCCGAAGACCGAAGAGATCCCCGCAAAGCGGGACATCACCCTGAAGCGGTGCGACGGCCGCATTCCGACGGCGGACCGTGCCGGCACCCCGGACCTGAGGGAGATCCGGTCCCGTACGCCGGACGGCGAAAGCGCCGACCCCCGGAGTCATGACGTCACGCTCATGGAGATCCGACCCGGCACATAGCGCCGGCGGCTCCCGCGCCACACCTCCGTATGACGCCATTCCCGTGAATCCGCCCGGCCAAAGCAGCCGGGTCGGGCCGTGGCGCATGCGGATATTCCCGCAATTCCGCGCTCTGTTGTCGAAGGAAGGCACATGTCCGTTCCCCGTCCGCGCGTCGCGCGGATCCCCGGCCTGCTGGCCGCCATCGCCGCGATATCGGCGGGGCTCGCCGTTCCGGCGACTCCCGCCGCGGCCGTGACCGGCCCCGAGGCCACCGCCGGACAGCTCCCGGCCGTCGTGAAGCTCCGGCTCGGCGACGAGGCCGACGCGCGCGCCTGCACCGGCACCCTCGTCGACCCCGTCTGGGTCCTCACCGCCGCGAGCTGTTTCGCGGCCACTCCCGGTACACCGGTTCCGGCGGGCAAACCGGCGTTGAAGGCCACGGCGGTACTCCGCGACGGCACCACGGTCGACATCGCCGAGATCGCCCCGCGCGACGACCGCGACGCGGCCCTGGTCCGGCTCACCACCCCCGTCACCACCCTCACGCCCGCGTCCCCGGCCACCGGTCTGCCGGCCCCGGGCACGGAGCTGACCGCGGCCGGGTTCGGCCGCACGAAGACGGAGTGGGTACCGGACAAGCTCCACACCGGCACCTTCACCGTGGACTCGAGCACGTCCACCAGCCTCGCCCTCACGGGCAAGGGCACGGACGCGCTCTGCAAGGGCGACACCGGGGGTCCGCTGCTGAACGCCGACGGCCGGATCGTCGGCGTCAACTCCCGCTCCTGGCAGGGCGGCTGCCTCGGCACACCCACGACCGAGACCCGTACGGGCGCCGTCTCCGCCCGTACCGACGACCTCGCCTCCTGGATCCAGCAGACCGTGACCGCCGACTGGCAGGTGCCCCTGGTCAACGCCAACAGCGGCAAGTGCCTGGAGATCGACAGCTCCCTGCTGACCAACGGCACCCGGGCCCAGCAGTGGACCTGCTACGAGATGCCCACCATGCGGTGGAACCTGCGCTGGGCCGGAAACGGCTGGGTGGTTCGCAACGCCAACAGCGGCAAGTGCCTGGAGATCGACAACTCGTTGCTGACCGACGGCGCCGGCGCGCAGCAGTGGACCTGCTACGACATCCCCACCCAGCGCTGGGACCTCGTCAAGGCCGGCTGGGGCTACTGGCTCAAGAACCGCAACAGCGGCAAGTGCCTGGAGATCGACAACTCGTTGCTGACCAACGGTGCCCGCGCCCAGCAGTGGACCTGCCACGACATGCCCACCCAGGAGTGGACCTTCTCGTACTGACCGAGGCCGTGCACCGGCCTGGCCGACAGCGGAGCGCACAGGCCGACGGCCTGTGCGCCGGTTCCTCGGCTCCACCGCGCATACGCACCCCTCCGGATGACCTCACCCCGCGCGGCCGCCTCACCCCGCGGCCATGGCCGGCGCCTCCCGGTTGCGGTGCAGGGCGTCGCGCAGGCGGGCCGCCTGGGCGACCAGGCGGGAGCGGCCGGGACGGGCCGCGGTGGCGTCGAGTCCGGCGGGCGGCTCCGCCACGGCCCTGGACTGCTCGGCGCACTCGGCGGCGGTCTCCAGCAACTCCCCCGCGCCGCGCGGATCCGCCGAGCCGGCGAGCAGGGTGGGCAGGACGCCTGCGAGGACGGCCCAGGTGGTGGCGTAGGCACCCGTCGCGGCCGCGGTGCGCAGCGCGTCGGCGAGCCGGCTGGGCTTGAGCGTGTCCAGATCGAGCAGTTCGGTGAGGTCGGCTCCCAGGCGTACGGGGTCCAGCTCGCCGCGGCCCGCGAGGGTGAGCAGCGCGTCGACCGCCCGGAGCCGGTCCCCGGCGTGCCGGGCCCCGAGGCCGGTGGCGACCGCGAGGTGGAGGGCGGGTCCGGCGGTTCCGGCGGGGCCCGCGGCGGCGAGTCCGGGCAGGATGCCGGTGCCGCCGCGCTCGTCGTCGGCGGCGCAGGAGGTGAC
This sequence comes from Streptomyces laurentii, assembly GCF_040635425.1. Classification (NCBI taxonomy): domain Bacteria; kingdom Bacillati; phylum Actinomycetota; class Actinomycetes; order Kitasatosporales; family Streptomycetaceae; genus Streptomyces; species Streptomyces laurentii. The sequence continues at coordinate 22,627 of NZ_JBEYHT010000040.1, forward strand.
GGCCGGCAGGGACCAGGCGGCCAGGGTGTCCCGGTCCTCGGGCAGCAGTGCGATCAGCGTCTCGGGGTCCCCTCCGTCCCAGCAGCGGTCGGCCGTCTTCCGCGCCTGCCCGAGCGCGCGGAACGCGGCGGGGAACTCCGTCACGACCACGGGCCGCTCGCCGGTCTCCAGAACGTGGCGACCGGCGAGGGAGGAATCGCGGGTGACGGTCGCGGGCCGGCCGGCCCCGTCGAGCCAGGCCGCCAGCCGCAGACCCTCGGGCGTGCCCAGGGCGGTCGCGTCCGGCGCGGCGGACGCGTCGCGGCGTACCCGGAGCAGGGCCTGCGCGAAGTCCACCGGGCCGGGCGCGGCACCCAGCCGGGCGTACTCGGCGAGCCGGGCGACCAGGACGTGCGGGTCCAGGGCGCCGTTGCTCCGTGTGGGAGTGGCGAGCAGAAAGGGCAGCGGGCCGGTCGTGATGCGCTGGGCGGCCTCGGCCAGGCGGGCGTGGCGGGCCTCGGAGGCGTCGCTGTGGTGACAGTCGCTGCGCCAGCCGGCCAGTGCCTCCGGCTCCGGCCCGGAAGGCCGGGCGTCCAGGACGGCGGCGGCGACGTGCTCCAGGCCGGGCAGTTCGCTCGTGTAGTAGCGACGGTGTACCGGGTCGAGCCAGTAACGGTCGGCCAGGGCCGGCCGCAAGGCCGCGGCCAGGGCGGCGCGGTCCCGGTGGGCGCGGCGGACGAGTCCGTCGAAGGCCCGCTCGAACGCCTCGACGGACTCGGCAGGAGACTTGACGACGGCCACGACGAGCTCCACGGTCTCGTCGATGGACTCGGGGGACGGGGCGAGCGGCGTGGGCAGCGAGGGCGGCGGAAGGATCTCCTGGTACGGGCAGGTGTCCTCCTCGGGGGCGGCGTCCGCGCCGAACAGAGCCACGGCCTCCGCACGGTGGACGGGGCTGAGCAGATGGGCGCGGTCGGCGAGTCCGGCGCGCGCGGCCTCGTCCTCGCCGAGGTGCGCGGCGGCCAGTTTCAGGGCCCGCTCCTGGACGTCCGTGTCCGGGTGGCCGAAGGCTTCACCGAGCACCGGGAGCAGTGCGGACGCGGCGGCCGGTTCGCGGGCGAGTACCTTGCGGAGCAGCACCAACTGGGCCCGTACGAGCTTCTTCTCCGGGCGGAAGAACACCGCGGCGGACATCTCCGCCAGCCGTGCGGGAGCGACCTGCCCGGCCGCGGCGAGGCGGGCCAGTACCTCCTGCGCGTGTCCGGCGACGGGGGACGGCGCGTCGGCGGTGAGCGCGATCCAGTCGGCGGTCCGCTTCTGTTCCTCCTCCGCGGTCGGGTGCAGGGCTTCCAGGACGGACCGGTACGGCTTCAGCTGGAGCAGTGTGCCGCCGCGCAGCAGGCGGGCGACGCAGGCGTCGAGAAGTACGTCGCGGTCGAGCCGGCCCTCGGCGGCGAGGCGGGCCAGCGCGCCGGGCCAGTGGTGGTGCGCGGCCGGATCGTTGTACCGGGTGAGGGAGGTGACCGGTTCCGGCGTCTCGAACAGACGGGGCGCGAACGCGGCGAGGTGCGGATCGCGGCGCAACGCGTCGGTGAGCGTGCCCTTTTCGGACCACACGGCCGTCGCCCAGCCTTCGACGCAGCCGTCGCTGGTGGGCATGGGGCAGCCGGCCCGCCGGACGAGCTCGGCGATGAGCGGGTAGTCCTCCTCGGCGGTGGAGGGGCGGGCCGCGAGCCGGTGGGCGAGGTCGCCGAGCCACTGGGGGTCGCGGTCCGCGAGCACCTCGACGAGCTCACGGCCGGGGGTGCGCCGCGAGCGGCGCATGTCGCGGCCGCCTATCCAGGAGGCCGCGGCGGCGGCACCGGTCTGGCAGGCGGCGCCGGCGACGAGCAGGGCGGGGCTCACCAGCGTGCGTTCCCGCCAGCGGTCCCAGCGGGAGGCCCGTAGTTCGGCACGCAGTTCCTTCAGCCCGGCCAGCAGCTCACGGCGCTGCGCGCGGTCCAGCGGCGCCAGCAGCACGGGCAGCCGGCCGGTGTCTCCGGCGCGCACGGCGGTGAGGATCTCGGAAGGGTCGAGCGGGCTGGTCATCGTGCGTCTCCCGTGGTGGCAGTGGTCGCGTCGGCTGCCGGAACGGCCCCGGTCGCGGCACCGGCGGTGGCTCTTGATCGGCACCCTAGGCGGGCCCACTGACACCGCTGCCGGCCCTCCGCCACCGCCCCGCTCGGACGGCGGGCCATTTGTTCAAACGGCATTCCCCGACACACACGAAAGTCGCCCATCCACGCCCCCCAATAGGCCACTTCTTGATCTTCGAGTGGGCCGGGTGGGAGAGCGTGCTCCGGACACCCGTGCTCCGGGACCTGTGACGGTCCGGCGTACGCCTCGTCCTCGCCGCTACCGCAGCTTCTCGTCGCGCAACGGAATCCAGTCCAGGGAGGACCGGATCCCCTCCTCCAACGAGAGTTTCGGAACCCAGCCGAGGGTCTGCCGCGCGAGATCGCCCGAGGCGTACGCACCCGCGACGTCTCCGGGGCGCGGCTCCGTGTCGACCGTCGCGAGCGGTGTGTCGGCCACCCGGTCGAACGCCTCGCACAGCTCGCGCACCGTGGTCCCGGAGCCCGTGCCGAGGTTGATCGCCATCGACGGCGCCGACTCCGTCAGGAGGGAGTCGAAGCGACGGATCGCCGCGACGTGCGCCGCGGCCAGATCCCAGACGTGTACGTAGTCACGGATGCCGGATCCGTCCCGCGTGGGGTAGCTCGTGCCCGTGATCGGGAAGGGCGTTCCCTCCTGATGGCAGGAGATCATCTTTCCCAGCGCGTGACTGGGCCGCTTCAGCTGGAGCCCCGTGCGCATCTTCGGGTCGGCGCCGATGGGATTGAAGTAGCGCAGGGACAGCACGCGCGTCTGTCCGGCGGCGGCGATGTCCGCGAACATCTGCTCGCACATGGCCTTGGTCCGCGCGTAGGGGCTCTGCGGTCCCAGCGGGGACCGCTCGTCGACCGGGGAGCCGTCCTCGGCCTGGTAGATGGAGGCCGACGAGCTGAAGACGACCCGGTCGCACGCGTTCCGGCGGAGGTGGCCGAAGAAGTCGAGACTCTTGGCGACGTTCCCCTCGTAGTAGGCGCTCGGGTCCGCGACGGACTCCGGCACCACGATCAGCGCCGCGCAGTGCACCACCGTCGTGATGTCGGGATGCTCCGCGAAGATCCGGTCGACCACGGCACCGTCGGAGATGTCGCCTTCGAAGAAGATCCGCCCCTCGGTGTACTCCCGCCGGCCACGAACGAGACTGTCGAGAAGGACGGGAGTGATGCCCTCGTCCAGACAGGCCGAGGCCACAGTGCTGCCGATGTAGCCGGCTCCTCCGGCGATCAGAACCTTCACGCGCTTGGTGAACCTTCCCGGATGACGGACGGCGAGCGGCCAGGCCAGCCGAGTCCGGCCCGCCCTCGTCGCTCCCGGCGTGCCGGTGAAGGGGCAAGGTTCGCGCTCACGCCCCGGCCGGTACCACGCGCCGTGGAGTGCGCGGCACCGGCCGGGGCGTTCGTCCTCGTCCAGCGGGCCCCCGTCAGCGCCGGTCGAGCAGGAAGTCCCACACCGCCTGACGCCCGGCGTCGCTGGCCGCCCGGCTCTGCACCGAGTGGGCCGCGCCCGGCACCACGACGACCCGGGCCCGCGGGGTCAGCTTCTTCTGGTCGTACAGCCATTCCAGGGGGGTCGACAGGTCGCGGTCGCCACCGAGCAGCAGGACCGGTACGTCCGGAAGGCGGCGCTCCCGCGAAGGCAGCGGCGGCACCGGGGTGCGCGGCCAGTGCAGGCAGCTGAGCATCGAACCGAGGCCCGTCGCCGTGGCGGCGTCGAAGGGGCCGTAGTCGGCGGGTGTCAGTCGCGCGCCCGCCTTCTCCAGCGCCTCCTGGCGGTCGGCCACCGGGGTGTCCGACCTGCCCCACGGATAGCGCCCGTCCAGACACAGCGTGGAGGCGTGCAGTCCCTGGCTGAGTTCCTCCGCGCTCGCCGCGCCGCCCTCGCGCACCCCGGCGATCAGGCCTTGCAGCATCGCGGGGTCGCCGTTCGCCGCCTGGTGGAGGGCGTCGATCATCGCCGTGTAGTCGGGGTCCACGAACTCCCAGGTGGTCAGGGCGTCGATCACGTCGACCCCGTTGCCGTACCGGCGGACCACCTCGGCCAGATCGGCCGCCGGGTCCGTGGCGCAGCCGGTCGCCCGGCAGGCCGTCGTCAGCACGCGTGGCGCCGCGCGCAGGGCGGCGCGGTCCATCGGGTCGTAGCCCGTCTGCGGCACGACCGAGTCGAGGACGAGTCGCGCCACGTGCCGCGGGTACGCGAGGGCGTACCGCTCGGCGGTGTACGTCCCGTACGACACGCCGTCGAGGGTCATCTTCCGCACACCCAGCGCCTGGCGCAGCGACTCCAGGTCGGCGACCGTGTCGTTGGTGCTGTAGTGGCGGCGCTCGGGACCGATGGCCGCGGCGCAGTCCGTCACCGCCCGGGCCGTCGGCGGCGTGAGATCGGACGACCCCATCTCCTCCTGCAATTGCGGACATTGGAGCGCACCGGCGCCGGTGCCGCGCTGGTCGATCATGACCAGGCGGTAGTCCTTCAGTACGGGCTCCAGCTTCTTGCTCAGCCGCTCGACGAACGGCACGCCCGGCTGGCCCGGACCGCCGGTGAGGAAGAGGAGTACGCCCTTCGGGGCCCGCACGTTGTCCGCCATGGCGACCTTCAGGCCGAGCCGGCCCGGCACGCCGCCGCTGTGGTCGAGCGGGACGTTCAGCGTGGCGCAGGTATAGCCCGTCAAGCCGGGGCAGGCCGCGGCGCCGGAGAGACCCCCGTCCCCTCCGGGCCGACCCGCGGCCGCCCCGCCCTGTGCCGCGACCATCCCGCCCTGTGCCGCGGACGTCGCCGTCCCGGACAGCAGTGCGCCGACGGCCGCCAGCGCGGCGGCTGTTCCCAGCGCCGCGGTTCTCGTGCCCCTTCGCGCCGCTCGGCGCTCCCGGGTTCCCCGTCTACGCCACATCCCCGTACCCCCGTCTCTCCGCATCCCCGTGTCTCCGCGTCCCGCGTCTTCGACGCTGTGGGCGCGCCGACGCCGCTGGTGCGCGGCCTCCGCGTGCCTTCCGTCCGTCTTCCGCGTTCCGTGCGACACCAGACTGGTCCGAACACGCCTGCCGGCGCGAGTCTTTATGCCAGGATTCGAGCACGTTCGAAGGGACGAGACGGCGAAGGCGGCAGGGGGAGTCGTGATCGAACTGGTCGTGGACGCCGAGGGGTTGGCCCGGTCCCGGTTCGCGATCTCGCCCTTGCAGGAGGTCACGTCGACGCTGCTGCCCTGGGGTGCGTGCCCGGCCCAGGACGTCGACCCGTGGATCGCGCGCGCCCGCCGCGTCCTGCGCCGGGCCCGGTTGCCGCTGCTGTCGGAACTGGCCCTGGACGGCGGGGGTTACGTGCCCGACTTCCTCAGCCCGCTGCCGGACGGCCCCTCGGCCTCGGTCGAGGAAGAACTGGAGCGGGTACGCGACACGCCTCCCGGCCGCGTCCTCGACGAGCTGGAGGCGCTGCGTACCGGCCGCCCGGCCAGCGGCCTGGCCGGGGCCCATCTGCCCCCTGAGGTGCGGCGGGCCATGGCACGCGGCGGGGCGCACGTGGCCCGGCAGATCGCGGAGGAGCTGCGGCGCTACTGGGACCTGGCCTTCGCCCCGTACTGGGAGACCGCCCGGGCGACCCTCGAAGCGGAGATCGACCGGTGCGCCGGGGTACTGGCCCGGCGGGGCGCGGCCGAACTCTTCAACTCGCTGCATCCCGGCATCGTGTGGTCCGGCGGCGCGCTGCGCGTCGACAGCCGGTTCGCCGTGCGGCAGACCGTACGGCTGGTGATCGTGGTGCCCTCGCTGGTGGCGGCCTGGCCGGCGGTGGCGGTGGACCCGGTGTGCGGCGCGCTCAGGCCGCCGATGATGGTCTATCCCGTACGCGACCGGGCCGGCGCCGAGGTGCCGCCCTCCGCCGAACTCGCCAGGCTGCTCGGCCCGACCCGGGCCGGACTGCTCTCCGCGCTGGTCCGCCCGGCCTCCACCACCCAGCTCGCCGCGCGCCACTTCCTCAGCCCGGCCACCGTCTCGTACCACCTGGGTGTCCTGCACGAGGCGGGCCTCGTCAGCCGTGCCCGCTCCGGGCGCGCGGTGCTCTACCGCCGTACCCCGGCGGGATCGCGGCTGGCGACTGCCCGTCAGCGGCCCCGCCACGAGCCGAAGGGGGACCCGGTGGCCGGGTCCCCCTTCGGCTGACTCGCTCGTGTTCTCGCCGGATCCGTCGAGAACAGCGGGCTTTCAGGACGTTCAGCGCAGGCGCAGCGCCTCGCTGATCGTCGTGAACAGGTCGGTCTGGTTGGTGACGCCGAGCACGCGGTACGCCTGCGGGCCCTGCGCGGCGATGCGGACCTCGGTGCCCGTGTGCTCCTGGGACTGCCCCGGGGTGTTCGTCGAGTAGTTGACCTTCAGCTGCTGGCCCTCGTCGGTGATCAGCGTGGAGGACAGGCCGGGCGGGGTCGCCTCCAGCGGGACGATCTGGCTGCTGTGGCCGTGGTCGGCGGTGGTGACCACCAGGGTGTCGGGGTGCTTGGCCGCGTAGTCGCGGGCGACCTTGACGGCGCGGTCGAAGGCGGCCGTCTCGCCGATCTGGCCGCACGGGTCGGCGGAGTGGTCCTGCTTGTCGATCGAGGCGCCCTCGATCTGCAGGAAGAAGCCCTGCTTGGCGTGGTTCTTCCGCTGCTTGGCCTCCAGGAGCTGGATGGCCTTGGTGGCGGAGTCGGCGAGGCTCGGCGTGGTGGCCGGGCGCTTCGGGTTGTCGGTGACGCAGCGCTGTGGGTCGGTGCCGCCGACCGCTGCGGGCTTGCCGGTCCACTCGACGGGCACGTTGCCGGCCGAGAAGAGACCGAGGACGGGGCCGTCGGCCTTGGCGTTCTTGAGACCCGCGTCGTCGGTGACGACCTGGTAGCCGAGCTTCCGCGCCTGCTCGGTGACGGTGAGACCCTTGTAGCGGCCGTCGGTGATCTTCTGGTCGAAGCGCTGCTTGCCACCGCCGAAGAGAACGTCGACCTTGTGGTTGACGGACTGCTCGGCGATGGAGCCCGGGCCGCCGGCCGCGACCGTGTCGGCGGGGCACTTGGCCATGTCGGCCGGGCCCTGGCAGGAACGGTCGGTGGCGTGCGAGGCGAGCACGGCCGGGGTGGCGTCGGTCAGTTCGGCGGTGGTGACGCTGCCGGTCGCGTAGCCCTTGCGCTGCGCGAGCTCCAGCAGGGTCGGCACGGCCTTGTCGGAGCCGGGCGTCTTGGAGATGCGGCCGTTGACCGTCTTCACGCCGGTGGCCCAGCCGCTGCCGCTGGCCGCGGAGTCGGTGACGTAGTCGGGCGTGCCGTCCGCGTGCACCGCGTACGTCGTGTACGCGCCCGTCAGCGGGAACGTGTCCATGTCGAGGCGGCCGGCCGCGCCGACCGTGTAGTCGCGGGCGAGGGTGATCTCGGAGTCCCCCATGCCGTCACCGATGAGCAGGATGACGTTCTTCGCCTTGCCGCCCTGGATCGTCGCCTTCGTCCGCTGGACGGTGTCGAAGGCGCCGGCGCCGGACGTGACGGCCACAGCGGCCGCGGTGGCGGCGACCAGGGTGGCGACGGCCACGACCCGGCGGCGAGTGGACTTGGGCACGAATACCCCTCCTCGAGGTGACGAACGGACCGGCGCGGATGTCCGGCCCGGGGCCAGACCATCAGGCATGAGCGACACCGAGGTGAACTACGTGCCGCATACACGCATCCCGGAGGCATCCAGTGTCGGGCAGGCGATCGCCGGGCGGACGGAGGCGCACCGTCCACGGGGGAAACGAGCGGGTGAGCCGAAGGTTCACTCCCGGGGGGTCGCCGCCGCGGGGCGGCCGGTGCGAGTGCCGGGCCCGCGCGAGTGCCAGGCCCGCGCGGACCCACCGACGCGGTCACCCGCCTCCCCCACGCCGTATCGGCGCGAGCGGATCTCGCCGGCCGGAACGGAGGGAACGAGTGGACCCCGGCAGGCCGGAATCCTCCCCCGTCCACATGTTCGACCGCTCGTCCCTCTATTCCGGGTGTATGCGCTCTGGGACAGTGCGGAACATGACAACCCGTAGCCGGAACGAAGGAGTCGGCGGCTCCCGAAGGCTCGTCTCCCGGGCCCCGCTCCGCCGCCTGCTGGCGGCCGTGGTCACCCTGTTGCTCGCCTGCGCGGGGCTGGTCGCGGGCGGCGACGTCGCCCACGCGGCGAACCCCGACAGCCATGTCGCGGCGACCTGGAACATGCAGGCCGGCCCCGACCGGTGGGCCGGCGCGTACAACCTGGCCCGCACCCATGACGTCGTGGCCCTGCAGGAAGTGCCCCAGGGGCAGCCCGCCGGGTCGTACTACCAGGGCATGGTGAACGGCGTCGAACACTACCTCTGGGTCCAGGGCGACAACGGACCCTTGCGTCACCTCTACATCCTGCGCACCACCACCCGCGACCTCGGCATGGTCACCGCATGGCAGCCCGACAACGTCCTGCCCATCAACGGCGTCTACCGCCCGGCGCTCGGGGTGGTCAACCGCGCCGACGGCATCCTGTTCGCCTCCGTGCACGCGGCCTCCGGCGGCGGGAACGACGCCGGATCCCTGCTCCGCCGGATCGCCGACGCCGCGTTCTACCAGGGGTTCCTCGACTGGGCGGCGCTGGGCGACTTCAACCGCGCCCCACAGGACCTGCCCGCGCTCGGCCTGCCCGGGGGCGCGCGGATCTACAACGGCGGACAGGCCACCCAGCAGTCCGGCAACGAACTCGACTACATGGTCTCCGACGTGGACACCGACCGCTGGCAGGCCAGCGTGCTGCCCAACTACGGAAGCGACCACTGGCCGGTACGGTTCGGAGCCCTCCGGGCCTCGGCGGGCCCCGCCGAGCTGACCATCCACGCGGACAACAGCGACCGGCTCCTCGACGTGTACCAGGCGGAGAGCGCCAACGGCACCCACGTGATCCAGTACCACGACAACGGCGGCGACAACCAGCGCTGGTATCTGCGCTGGCTCGGGATGCTCGGCGACACCGGCAAGCCGATGTACCGGATCGTCAGCAAGTCCAACGGCAAGTGCGTGGACGTGGCCAACGGCCAGAGCTCGCACGCGGGCGACTACCTGAACATCTGGGACTGCCACCCCGCCATCGGCGAGCCCGGCTCCGGCGGCCCGCGCCACGACACGCAGAACTTCACCCTGGAGCACCCCGACCCGACGTTCCCCAACCTGACCGTCCTGCGGGACAACGGGACCGGGCTGTACGCGAACATCAACCGCAACGAGACCGGCGACGGCGCCTGGGTCATCCAGTGGCCCTACCAGCCGGGCCCTCACCAGCCCGACCCCGTGGCCAACGAGACCTTCTACCTGCACCCGCGCGAGTAGCACCGCCGTCCGAACTCCGTCGGAGGTCTCCGCCGGAGCCACCTGCCGGGGCGCCCCTCAGCCGTCGGAACGCCCCGGCACGACCGTCCGAGGGTCCGTCGCACTGCCTGCGGCCGGTCAGCGCTGGTTGACGATGACGGAGATGCCCCAGCCGATCGTCGCGAGCATCACCGCGAAGATCAGCAGGGCGAGCGTGAGACGGACCGGACCGGCGGCGGCCCGCGGCGCGGTTTCCGGGCCGGGCGGATTGAGCAGCCGCAGGGCGACCGCGAACAGCGCGGGCAGGCCGGCGCCGGTGAGCAGGCCGATCACGACGATCTTCCAGAGCGCGCCCAGGTTGATCCACGTGCTCACGGGGACACCTTGTCGGTTGGAGCGGGCGGGACCACCGAACCGGTCCAGACGGCGTTGACGTTCTCCGGGGTGACGGCCGGATGGCGGGAGGCCACGAAGAAGGCGATCGAGGCCAGCACCAGCACGGTGAAGACGACCACCACGCCCGCCGTGCCGCCGATGCCGTGCGCGGTCCAGTAGGCGACGGCGCCGATCAGCGCGGAGAGGGGCAGGGTGAACAGCCAGGCCGTCACCATCCGGCGGGCGATCTTCCAGTGCACCTCGGCGCCCCGCTTCCCGATCCCGGAACCCACGATCGCCCCGGTGGCCACGTGGGTGGTGGACAGCGGATAGCCGAAGTCGGTGGAGCAGAGGATCACGGCGGCCGTGGCCGACTCGCTCGCCATCCCCTGGGTCGGCTCGATCTCCGTCAGGCCCTTGCCCAGCGCCCGGATGACGCGCCAGCCGCCCATGTAGGAGCCCAGGCCGATCGCCAGCGCGCAGGAGGTGATCACCCAGGTCGGGGCGCTCGATCCGGCCGGCAGGGTGCCGTCGGCGATCAGGGCCAGGGTGATGACGCCCATGGTCTTCTGCGCGTCGTTGGTGCCGTGCGCGAGCGAGACCATGGAGGCCGAGCCGATCTGGCCGAGCCGGAAGCCGTGCCCTCGCGCGCGTTCGGGCACCCCCCGGGTGAGACCGTAGACCAGGGCGGTGCCGGCCACAGCGACCCCGCCGGCGACGAACGGCGAGAGCGCGGCGGGCACCACCACCTTGGAGACCAGGTCCTGCCACTTGACCGCCGAGACGCCGGCCGCGGCCGCCGTCGCCCCGATCACCCCGCCGATCAGCGCGTGCGACGAACTGGAGGGGATCCCGAGATACCACGTGGTCAGATTCCACAGGATGCTGCCGGTCAGACCGGCGCACACCACCGCCAGTGTGACCTGCTCGGTGGCGACCAGACCGCTGGCGATGGTCGCCGCCACGGCGGTCGACAGGAACGCCCCCACCAGATTCAGCACCGCCGAGACCGTGACCGCGACGCGCGGCGGAAGGGCCCCGGTGGCGATCGAGGTCGCCATCGCGTTGCCGGTGTCGTGGAAGCCGTTGGTGAAGTCGAAGCCCAGCGCCGTGGCGACCATCAACGCCAGGACCGCGTCGTTGCCGGTCACGGAGCCGAAACTAACCCGTACACCGGGCAGGTCCGGCCGTGCGCCGACCCGGCACGCCGTAGGTCGCGGGCCCGCCATCCGGTCGGGCCCCCCGGCACGGCCGTGCCGGAGGAGTCGGCCGTACCGGAGGACGGCGCCGCGACGGCCCGTCAGTACGCGGGACGGTCGTACCGGCGCAGGCGGGTGGTCAGGGCCGCCCGGGTGCTGCCGAGCGCCCGCGCGATCTCCTCCTCCGGGTACGCGCCCGTGGCGGCGCGGGCGAAGTACGGGGCCGAGCAGCCGATGACGGACTCCAGCTCGCCCATGACCCGCAGCCCGGCCAGGATGTCGGAGTTCTCCAGCTCGTCGACGCGCGTGCGCAGCCGGGAGAGGAGAGCGGCGACGTCCTCGGGCAGCGGCCTCGCGAGCGCCGCCACCTCCCGGGCGTGCGTGGCCCAGTCCCCTTGCGGGCCGCTGGTGTCGTAGTGATACGGCTCGCGGCTCGACACCCGGTCCCACTCGATCGGGTAGGCGGCCTCCCCGTACCAGCCGCAGGCGCACGCGGCGCGCATCCGGTCCGCGCGCGGAGCACCGAGCGTGCCGTCGTAGATGTGCCATTCCGCGGACTTGTGGAAGCTCGCGCCGCTGCCGATGTCGTAGTACACCGGGCCGGGCACGCTGCCGTCCTCCAGCAGCACCCCCACCCGGCCCCGGTGCCCTTCCGCGCTGTCCAGCTCCCACATGGCCGATCTCCCCTGTCCGTGCCGTGCGTCCGCCGCCGTATCCGTGGCGGCCCCTTCGGTTTCCACCCTGGCGGACGGGCAGGGCGCGGCGCAGGCGAAAGCTGGCATATGACCCGAGCGAGTGCCGTCTGCGCCGGGGCGGACGATCGCACGACGGGGCGCGCACTTCGGCCGCGCACGCCGGGCTGGACTCCGAGCCGGGTTGTGTTGCCGCGCTCTCCCTCCGCCCCGGCTGGTCGGCTCAGCTCGGGCAGGAGCCGGTGCAGAGGGAGCCGATGGTGTAGGTGCCGGCGAGGTTGCCCTTGTCCCCGGCGGTGGTGCTGCCAATGCGGTCCACATAGTTGGCCCGGTGGTAGTAGTGGAACCGCCCACCCGTGCGGTTGTAGACGGAGCGCGTGTTCGTGCCGGACTTCATCCACGAGCACATGGATCGGGCGTCCGTGGCGTTCGCCGACCACTGGCACTTCTGGCCTTCGCCGTCCTTCTCCGAGAAGAAGCAGATATAGCCCTTCTTACAGCTGTCATAGCCGTCGGCAGGCACCGCGACGGCCGCCGGCGCGGCGGGCGCGAGTGCGAGTGCCGCCCCGAAGGCTCCGGCGATCACGGACAGCGTGAACTTCGCGCGATGGTTCATTGACCCTCCTCCGGCGCGTGGCCGCACTCTGCGGTCCAGAGCGCCACGGTGATGTGTGCGAGGGGAAGAAATCGGCAGAATCGTAGCGAAATCGACCTGGTCGGCGGCTGTGTGACGCGCGGGGTGAGGCGAGAGGCGGCGTCATCGGCGGACCCGGGGCGTCCGAACGGAGTTCGGTCCAGACCTCATCGGGTCGAGAAGCGGCCCCGGCGGCGCGGAGACTCCACGTACTTCCAGGGCCCAGCGGTCAGGAGCGACCCGAAGGCGGTGGGCAGGCGCCCCCCAGCACCAGGGTGACGAGTCGCGCGGCGAGGTCCTCGTCGAGCGGGGCGCCGCTGATGAGGGCGCGGGTGAACAGGGCGCCGCTGATGGCCTCGATGACGAGGCCGGGGTCCGTGTCCGGCGCCAGTTCGCCGCGCTCGACGCCCCGGCGGACCATGACCGCGCCGCGTTCGAGGCGCTCGGCCCAGTAGGGGAGGCGGCGGTCCGGCAGGGTGTCGTCGCGTTCGGCGCTCAGCCGGAGCAGTGCCTCGCCCTGCGTCGTCGCGAGCAGGCGCGCCAGCGTGACGAAGTAGGCGACGAGGTCGTCGCGAACGTGCCCGGTGTCCGGCACGGGCATCGCCGTGTCGACCTGCTCGGCCAGCGCTTCGAGGATCAGGTTCTCGCGGGTCCCCCACCCCCGGTAGACGGAGGTCTCGTGGACGCCGGCCGCGCGGGCGACGGCACCGACGGTGGTGCCGGCGAGCCCGTGCTCGGTCAAGACCCGCACGGTCGCGGCCAGGACGGCGGAGCGCATACGGGCCCCACGGCGACGCAGGGGCGGAGGCGAGAGCGGGGGGTTCGGGTCGGACGAGGCCATGATCCATCGTAACGCAAGGCCACTTGCTTTACAGGGAAGGCGAGCGTACGTTTCTTTGCAAGGCGACTTGCGTTAAGGGGCCCGGGGCCCCGGGGTCGTCGCGTCAAGGAGGCAATGTCATGGAGCAGATGCTCGCCGCCCGGCTGCACGTCCCCAGCCGCACGCTGCGGATCGAGGAGGTGGCGAAGCCCGCACCCGGCCCCGGCCAGGTCCTGGTGAAGGTGGAGGCCGCGGGCGTCTGCCTGTCGGACGTCCACCTGATCGACGGCACCCTCACGCCCCTGCTGCTGCGGGAGGACACGGTCACCCTCGGCCACGAGGTCTCCGGCACCATCGCGGAGACCGGTCCGGGCGTCACGCGCTGGACCCCGGGTCAGCGGGTCGTGCTCTACGCGGGCGAAGTCCGCGGCGGCGTCACGTACACCCGCGGTGTGGACTACGACGGTGGCTGGGCGGAGTACGCGCTCTCCTCCGAGCACGCCCTCACGGAACTGCCGGACTCCATCCCCTTCGACCAAGGCGCGATCATCCCCGACGCGGTCTCCACGCCGTGGGGCGCGATCACTGTCACGGGCGCCGTGAAGCCGGCCGAGGCGGTCGGCGTCTGGGGCGTCGGCGGGCTCGGCGTGCACGCCGTCCAGCTGCTGCGGGCCATCGGCGCGTGCCCCGTCATCGCCGTCGACCCCAACCCCACCGCCCGCGAGCGCGCCCTCGCCCAGGGCGCCGACCTGGCGCTCGACCCGGCTGACCCGGCGCTGCGCGAGCGGATCGGCGCCGCGACCCGCGGGGCCGGCCTCGCCGCCGCCTTCGACTTCGCCGGTGTGCCGGCCGTCCGCGAGCAGGCGCTGACGGTGCTCGCGCCCAAGGGCCGCCTGGTGCTCGCGGGCCTGACCGACAAGCCGCTGACCGTCACCGACGGCACCCGCTTCAGCTACCTCCAGCAGCAGATCCTCGGCCACTACGGCTCCGACATGCCGGTCGCGCTGCCGCAGCTGCTGTCCCTGCTCCAGGGCGGCCGCCTGGACTTCTCCGCGTCGATCAGCGGCGAGCTCCCGCTGGAGAAGGCCGCCGAGGCCGTGGAGCGTCTGGAGAACAAGACCGGCGACCCGATCCGGCTCATCCTGCGCCCCTGACCGGGTACCGCCCGCGTGGGCGCGGACCGGCCTCACCGCCGGTCCGCGCCCACGCGTCGTCTCAGGCGGCGGCCGGCACGGTGCTGACGTGGAACAGCGCGGCCCGCAGGTCGTACACCGCCCGCTCGATGTCCACCAGGGCGTGCAGCGACAGCACGATGTCGTCGGGCACCCGCATCAGCCGGGCCGCCCGCAGGAGCTGGGGGACGAGGAGCATCGGAACGAAAACCGGCGCTAAGCCGGTCCCGTCTCGACGAGGGCTTTGACCTGGGCTTCTGTAGGGGCTGAACCTTCGGCAGTCGTGTTGGTCGACTGTTTGGAGGTCCGGGATGCCGGTCGACTTTTTGACGGATGAGCAGGCTGCCGCCTACGCGGCGTATCGCGGGGCGCCGTCCCGCACGGAGTTTGGAGCGCTTCTTCTTCCTGGACGACGCGGACCGGGCACTGATCGAGTCCAAGCGCCGGTCCCATAACCGCCTGGACTATGCCGCCCAGCTCACGACCGCGCGCTACCTCGGTGTGTTCCTGGACGACCTGACGGACGTGCCGGCGGCGGTCGTGGACTACCTCGCCGAGCAGCTCGACATCGGCGACCCGTCGGTGCTGAAGGTGTACGGGAGATTCTCGCTGCTGACGGTGCCGCCCGGCGAGCGGGTCTCCGAGCCGGACCGGCTGCGGCCCGCGGCCGGATCGACCCCGCCCGCATCGAACGGCACTGGGAAGACATCCTGCGGATCATCGGCTCCATCCACACCGGAGCCGTCCGCGCCTACGACGTCATCCGGATGCTTTCCCGCGACGCACGACCCACCCCACTCGGCGACGCGATCGCCCACTACGGGCGGATCGCGAAGACCCTGCACATCCTGCGCCTGGCCGACGAGCCCGGCTACCGCAGGCAGATCAAGAGCCAGGCCAACCTCCAGGAGGGCCGCCACTCCCTGGCCCGGAAGATCTTCCACGGCCGGTCCGGGCAGCTCTACCAGCGCTACCGGGACGGCATGGAAGACCAGATCGGCGCCCTGGGCCTGGTCCTCAACGCCCTCGTGCTGTTCAACACGCGGTACATGGACGCCGCGGTGAACCGGCTGCGCGCGGACGGTTTCGATGTCCGTGACGAGGACGTGGCCCGCCTCTCGCCGTTCGTGCGGCATCACATCAACCTGCTCGGCCGGTACTCGTTCCAGCTTCCCGACCTGCCCGGCGGCCTGCGTCCGCTGCGCGATCCGGACGCCACCGACGAGGAATGACCCGGCCCGCTCCTGGCGGCATGACGCCGTCCGGACTGACGGGAAGACGCGGCGGGCCGTTCTGCCCTTCACCAGGGCACCAGGTTGCCCCTGTGCGCCGAGGCCACCCTCGGCGCACGCTGGAAACCGGGAGGGCCGCAAGCCGGGAAGGTGATCGTCATGATGTGGTACGACGGCGGCTGGGGCTGGGGCGGCTGGTTCTTCATGGCCGTGTTCATGGTGCTGTTCTGGGCGCTGGTGATCGCCGCAATCGTCGCGCTCGTCCGCTACTTCAGCGGTGCCCGTCACGACCGCCAGTCCGGATGCTCTGCCTCCACCAGCGAGCCGGGAAGCCGGCGGGCCGAGGACCTGCTGGCCGAGCGGTTCGCCCGCGGGGAAATCGACGAAGACGAGTACAGACGACGCCTCGCGCTGCTGCGGGAGCACCGATGAACGCCGACCGCCGACGCGGCACATGGCTGATCGTCGCCGGGGCGGTCGCCGCGCTGGTGCTGGGCATCGCGACCACCATGGTGCTGGCCGGCACCGGCGCCTTCCGCCACACGGCTCCCACGGCATGGCGGGCCCAGGGTGCGCGCTGCAGCGCGCCCGCGCTGCCGGGCAAGGTGGTGGACGTGACCGCGAGCGACATGGGGCCGGGCATGATGGGCGGCACTCCCGGCTACGACATGCGCATGATGCATCTCGTGGCCCGTCCGGCCACGGTCACCGCCGGTGTGGTGTCGCTGCGGGTACTGAACACCGGCGCCATGGCGCACGAGGTGGTGGTGCTCCCGCTGCCGCCGGGCCAGGACATCGGAAAGCGCCCCACCGGTCCTGCCGGGAAGACCAGCGAGGCGGACAGCCTGGGCGAGGCGTCCCGCACCTGCGCAGCGGGTGAGGGGCACGGCATCGCCCCCGGCACGATGGCGTGGACCACGCTGACGCTGCGCCCTGGGCGCTACGAGCTCGTGTGCAACCTCCCCGGCCACTACCTCGCCGGGATGTACACCGAACTCGACGTCACCAGCCGGTAGCGAGCCAGGGGCGCAGGCAGCAGTCCGGGGCACACACGGCTGGTCTCAGCGCCTGCTGTCGCCGGGCGCGAGCAGACTGGTGACCTCGGCGATCGCCTCCGGCGACGGGTGGAAGTATCTCCGCACGTTCTCCGGCTTCCTGTGCCGCGACTTCGCCATGAGCATCGGAAGGCCGGCCCCGGCCTCACCGAGGTGGGTGAGGCCGGAGGGCCGGTATTCATGCAGGTCCCAGCCCGTGCCCGGCACTCCGCCGACCGCCGTGTGCACGTCCAGCAGGGCGCGGGCCTGCCCGTACGACAGACGGACGAGCGCGGTGTCCGGGCAGACATCGCGCGGGCTGACGACCTTCCCCGCCCCTGGGCGGCGATGCGTGACGAACACCGGCCCGCGCGTGCGGCCCCTGATCAGCCGGGGCAGCAGGCGGGCGGTGCCGGCATCCCCGTACACGGTCTCCAGCACGAAGTCCTCGCGCGAGGCGCCCCGGCGCCGGGTACGCGGCTGGGCACCCTTCGCCTTCACCGGGGCCCGGCGCCCGGCCGGGTCCAGCTCCTCGACGTTGACGCCGAGGAGCTGGACCCGGCCGTGCGACTGTCTCGTACAGCATCCGCCACACCGTCTTCTCCCGCAGGCGCACGTCACGGCGGGCGATCAGCCGGTCGATGGCCATCTTCGAGCGGGCCGCAGTGTCCGAGTCCGGCGGTGCCATCCGCTTCACCCAGGCCGGCACCTGCGGGCCCTCGTAGCCGCGCTCCGCGCACCAGCCCAGCCATGACAGCACCGCCGCCCGGCGGGCGTTCCAGGTGTTGACCGCCGCCTCGCCCCACAGCTGTTCGAGGGCGCCGCCGATCTCATCGTCCGCGACGGAAACGAGCGGGCGGGCCTCTCCGAGCCGTTCGGCGGTCTTGCCCACCCCGACGCCGCACGACCGGAGAGTGTTGGCGTTCCCGAGCGAGTCGAGGAAGACATCGGCCGCCGTGCGGACAGTCAGCGCCTTCCCGGCGGGGCGGGGCGGCTATCCGGTCCGACAGCTGCACGATCGCGGGCACCCCCGGACCCCCGTCCCCCGTCCCCCGTCCCCCGTTCGCCCCGTTCCCCTCCCCGCTCGATCCCCTGGCCCCTCGGAGGACCAGGTCAGTGAGGGTGGCCGAGGTAGGGGAAGTCGGGGAGCAGATCGGTGTGCGGGCCGATGTGGTCGGTCGGCACCTTGCCGTCGGTCAGCATGGACAGCCGGGCGGAGGTGACGTCGTCGGCGAGCGCGCGCCCGTTGGGGTAGGCGGCGGGGCGGCCACGGTCGAACCGCAGGATGTCCGGCAGTACGGTGCGCAGGGCCTGGTCGGCGGCCTCGGGGGCGTAGCCGCCGAAGTGCCGGAGCACCTCGTTCCAGGGCTCGCGGTACGTGGCCCAGTCGTCGACGGGCTCGCCCGCGTTGTACGCGTCCTTGGCCTCCTCGGCGTTGAAGTAGGCGGTGAGGGAGGGGTGGGCGCCCCGGTCGACGGAGGTCAGCCGGCCGTCCTGCCGCAGGCTGACCCGGCCCCAGACGCCGATCGTCGGATCCGGGCCGAGTTCGGCGTCCGGCACCTCCAGGACGATGCCGAAGACGTTCTTGTCCGCGCCCCAGTCGACGCCGGTCCACTGGAACTTCGCGACGATGCCGTCGAGGTCGGCGAAGAACGGGTCGCTGCGCAGCCCGGCGGAGAGCGTGTAGCCACCGGATTCGATGATGTGCGTGTCGGTGCCGAGACCGACCGGGGCGTCGGTGAACAGCCGGTCGCCGGCGGCGTCGTGGGCCCGGGCCTGGTCGCCGGTGGCCCGGTGGACCGTCACGGTCTGCCGGCCGTCCCGGGGCGGGGAGAAGACGAAGCTGTACGCGATGTCGGCCCGGTGGTCGCCGTCGGTGTCGACGTTGATCCGGTAGACCGCGTCCGGGTGGAACGCCTCGCCGCCGGTGGGGGCGACCGGGTTCACGTTGAGAATCAGCACGGTCCGGGCGTCGCCCGCGGCGAAGGCGAACAGGTCGGTCATGTCGAGGCGGGCGTCATCCATGGGCGAACGCAGGTTCGGCCCACTCAGGTGGTGAGACATGCTTTCAGAATCGGGTACGGCCCGACTGATGCCACGTCAGATGAAGAATCGGCAGGTCGGCGGGCGTGGCGCTGCCACCGGGCGGGCCGATCGCCGACGGCACCGTGCGCCCACACATCCGCACATCCGTCCGTACATCCGTTCCCTCGCCCGTGACCGCGCCACCCCGCAGGCGAAGCCCTGCCCTGCCCCGGCGCGAACCGGGATCGACGCCGTCGAGGACATGGCTCCACCCGACCGGACCGGGCACAGGATGTCGGGTGCGGCACGGGACGTGCCGCCTAGCGTGACGCTCACGCAAGAGGAAGGAGGCCGGGCGTGCTGGAGGGTCTCAACCAGTGCCTGGACCACATCGAACGCCGTCTCGACCAGGAGGTCGACGTGGCCGAGCTGGCGCGGATCGCGGCCACCTCGGAGTACCACCTGCGCCGGCTGTTCTCCGCGCTCGCGGGGATGCCGCTGTCGGCGTACATACGGCGCCGCCGGCTCACGGTCGCGGGCGCCGCGGTGCTCTCGGGCCACGAGCCGCTGCTGGACGTCGCGGTGCGGTACGGATACGGCTCGGGCGAGGCCTTCGCCCGGGCGTTCCGGGCCCTGCACGGCGTCGGGCCGGGCGAGGCCCGGCGGACCGGTGCCGCGCTCGTCTCCCAGCCCCGGCTGTCCTTCCGCCTCGTCGTCGAAGGGAACAGCAGCATGCGCTATCGCGTCGTGGACCGGCCGGACTTCACCGTCGTCGGCCCCAAGGCCCGGGTGCCCCTGATCCATCTGGGGCCGAACCAGGCCATCATCGACTTCGTCCGCGGCATCGAGCCGGGCCTCGTGGCCCGCCTGACGGAGCTGTCCGACCAGGACCCGCGGGGCATCGTCGCCGTCTGCGACGATCTGGACCCGAGCCGGGCCGAGGGCACCGAACTCGACTACTACCACGGGGTGATCACGTCGGCCGACGCCCCCGAGGGCGCCTCGGTCCTCGCGGTCCCGGCCGGCATGTGGGCGGTGTTCACCACATCCGGGCCGATGCCCGAGGCGATCCAGACGCTCTGGCGGGACGCGTTCACCCAGTGGTTCCCGTCCAACCCGTACCGCAGCCGCCCCGGACCGGAGATCCTGCGCGCCGGCATGGCCCCGGACGGGAAGGGCGTCGAAGCCGAGCTGTGGCTGCCCGTGGAGCCGGAGCTGGGCTGACGCACGCGCCGGGTGTACTCCGCCTTCGGACCGAGGACACCCGGCCCCGACCCGGCGGCGTACGGCTCCCCCGCCCGCGCGACGATCCGTCATGAACCCGTCATACAGGGCCTGACCAGGAACGACCCTGCCCGGTGTGCCCGTTCTGCACACCAGTGCCGCCGTTGTCAGTGGCCCTGGATAGTGTCCACCGCATACCGCAGTCCAGGGGGCATGGAGCCTCTGGTTCGGGCTGCGCGGATTCCGATTCCGACGGAACAGAGCGGAGGGGCACGGCTGATGGCGTGGCTGACAGCGGGTGAGGGGTACGAGATCACCCTCGAGGACGGGCGCGTGGTCGCACGGCGCGCCGGGGGACGGCAGCTGAAGTCGCTGCCGAAGGCGTTGCGCGACGACCCTGAGGTGGACCGCCTGCGGCGGCTGTCCGAATGGCTGGACCGGCACACGGCCTCGTGCCTGGCGCAGGTGGACACCTGGATGGTCTCCTCGCTGCCGGTGCCGACCGAGCTGATCGCTCGGGTGTGGCCGGACGAGGCCTGGCAGTCCGCCCTGCGCGACATGGCCGTCGTCGGCGACGACCCGGACGAGGTCGGCTTCCTGCGCGACGTGTCCGCGGACGGCGAGCTGCGGCTGGTCGACCTCGACGGCGAGACGGTACGGATCGCGCCGCGCACCGTGACCCTCCCCCACCCCGTCCTCCTCCCCGATCTGGAGGACGTACGGGACTTCGCGGCCGAACTCGGCATCACCCAGCGGGTCGAGCAGATCCACCGGGCCACCTGGACCCGGGCCGACGACGCGCACCGCAAGGAGACCACGGAGGTACGGGACTACGCGGGCGGCAAGTTCGCCTCCCGCTTCGGTCTCGCCGCACGTGCCACGAGCCTCGGCTACCGGGTCTCCGGCGGCTACGCCACCTGCAAGGTCCGCGACGGCGGCCGCGTCGGCGAGGCGTCGGTCTGGATCGGCGAACCGTACTGGGAGGGCGAGTCGGAGACCGGCGGGCTCAGCTGGCACGACGAGGACGGCCGCGCGATACGGCTGACGGAGGTCGGGCCGGTCGCCTGGTCCGAGGGAATGCGCATGGCCGCCGCGCTGTACGCCGGCCGCACGATCGAAGAGGGTGGAAACGCGTGACCGGCACGACCACGACGAACGCGACGACCGTGACGACGGCGATGTCCGCGGCGGACAACGCGCAGCTGCTGGCGGCGGGGGCCGTCCTCCCGGCCGACGCCCGGGAAGCGGGCCCCTCGGCGGTCGCGCTCACCGCGCGGAGCTACCGCCACCCGGTGCTCGGCGAGGACCGCGTGGTGGTCCGGCTGGCCGCCTCCGAGCTCGGCCCCGCCGAGGACCTCGCCGCCGGCTTCCTCGGCCTCGAACCCGCGGCCGAACCGGCCGTGGTGGGTCTCGGCCGGCGCCAGGAACTGGGCTTCCCCGAGTGGGTGCTCGTGCACCACCCGGAGGACGGCCACCATGCGCTCGCGGTCGTCCCCGAACTGGACCGGCTGGCCCGGCAGGCGAAGACCAAGCCGAAGGCCGCCCTGGACGCCTGCACCGAACTGGCCGGCCGGCTCGCCTCGTCCGTCCCGCACTTCCTGCCCGTCTTCTACGAGCAGGCCGCGCGGATCTTCCTCTCGGTGGAGAACACCACGTACGCGGGCCAGCTGTTCGGCCGCGCCCGCACCAGCGAGGCACAGCACGGGCTGCCGGTCGACGAGGACCGTCTCGACTCCGTCTTCCTGGAGTTCGCCCTGGCCGGCGCGCTGCCGGTGAAGGTCCTGACCGGGTACGGCAAGGAGCTGGCGGCGCGGCTCGCGCCCGTCGAGGCGTACGAGCGCTTCCGGCGGCTGTGCGTGCGCCGTACCGCCGGCGGACTCGCCCCGTCCGCCCAGGCCGCCGCCGAACTGCGCCGGCTGGCGCGGGCCGCGGGCCTGTCCGGGAGCGAGGCCGAGCAGGACTACCTCGCCGAACTGCTGCCACTGCCGGCCACGCTGCGGGCGGCCGCCGGCTGGTGGAAGGCGCACCGTACGGCGCTGATCGCGCTGGCCCGCCGGGTCCCGGCCGTACGCGGCACCCTGCTGTCGCTGACTCCGCCCGAGGAGAACGGCGAGATGTGCGACCTGTGGCTGGGGATCCTCGCGGACTCCGGCGCGGACGCCGGGCTGACGGACGACGACGCTCCGGCGGAGACCCGGTGCGCGGACGGCGCCGCCGGCTGGCTGGAGCGGTTCCACACGGAGCGGCACCGCGGCTGGGGCAACCGGCCCACCCCGCCGGCCCTGCTGGAGCTGGTGACCCGGGCGGCCGGACGGCTGCGCGCCGACCTGGCGGACCGCCCCGACGGCGCGGGCGCCCTGCGGATCGGCGTCGACGACGTCAACCTGCTCGACCTCCTGCTCTCCCTGGACATACCGGTCGCCGACCCGGAGCCGGAGCCGGGATCGCGCCGCTCCCGGCGCGCGCTCGACCTGTCGGACTGGGAGCGTTCGGAGCAGCGCCGGGACCTGGCGGCGATCGCCGCCGACCCGCGCTTCCACCCGGCCTTCGAGTCCGGCGCGGACGACTACAGCGCCGGACCGCACAGCGTGGACGTCATGCGCGCCCTCGCCGCCTCGGCCGGCGGCCGGCCGCTGCTCACGGCCTGGATGCGCCGGATCGCCCGGACGTCGGTGTCCGCCGGACTGCCCGGACTGCCGAGCGCGCTCGCCCGCCTGTCGTGGCTGCCCACCGAGGCCCTCGCGCTCGCGACGGAGGAGGTCGCCGCCGCGGCCGGCGCCGATCTCGGCGCGATGCTCGCCCGTACCCTGCGCGGCGGCCTGTGGGAGGAACTGCGGTGGCCGGCCTGGGAGGAGGCCCTTGAGAAAATGACCTCGGGGAACTGCACCCGCAGCAGTCTGACCGTCGTCGAGGCCTGGCCCTGCCTGATCGTGGCGAACTGCACCCAGGTGCGGGTCCTCGACGCCGACTCCACCGTCCTCGTCCACGACCTGCGGGCCCGCCCGAGCAACCTCCGCCAGTACGGATTCCACTACGTCGACGGCGCGCTGCTCGTGTTCTGGAGCACGTACAACGGCGGCGAGGTCGAGGGCTACTGGCACACCGATCCCGACCGGGTGTTCACCCTGGCCGGCGGGATCGACCAGTGGCAGATGCGCTCCGAGCACCTCAGCCTCCCGCTGCCCGGCGGCGGCCGCACCACGGGCCACGGCGTCCTGTACGCCGGTGACACCCGGGTACCGCGGGAGACCCGGGTCCTGTCCGACGGCTCCTCCTACTGGGTGTGGGACGACAGCGAGCGCGGCACCGAGCCCGGCTGGGTCGAGTACGACCCGGCCGAGGGCACGCGCGGACGGCGTTCGCAGCCGGGCTTCCTCGCCGACGCGCTGCTCCCCCACGCCCCGGGTGCCCGGCTCTCCGCGAGCGGGTCCTGGATCCGGCCCGCGCCCGCCGTGGAAGGCTCCGTCCTGGGCACGCCCGCGGACGGTCTGCTCGGCTGGCGTGTCGTCCAGCTTCCCGGCAACGGCTGGCACGCCGGCGACACCGCCGGACGCGAGGTCACCCTGCCCGAGGGCGCCAACCCGCCGATCGCGGCCCTGACCTTCCCCGGCGACGAGCGTCCGCGCACGCTGACGCGGGAGTGGCGGACGCTGTCGCTCGGCGACCCGGAGGGCGTCGTCACCACGACCGCGCAGGCCGACTACAACGACATCTTCGCGACGGCGGCCTCGTCCCTGCCGCCGCTGCACTTCCTGTACGCGCTGCGCGCCCGCGACCCGCGGGGGTCGGCCGCGCTGCGCACCACCTCCGCCGACACCGCCCGGGACCTGCTGAAGGCCGCCGCCGCGGCGGAGCGGGTGGCGGACGTCCCCGACCTGGTCACGGCCGCGCTGCCGGACGTCACCACGCCCGGACTGATCGCCGGTGTGGTGAAGGTGCTCCACTTCGCCGTCCAGCAGCAGAAGGCGCTGGACGGCGTCGCCGCCCGGCTCGACGGGTCGGACGAACCCGCCGAGGCCCGTCCGCAGGGTCCGTCCGACCATCTGCTCGGCACGACCCTCAACGGCATCGTGGGCACCGAGTACTACCGCTGGGGTTCCGAATCGGACGTGGCCCACCGCTTCCTGGCGGACCTCGCCACGGCGCGCGCCGACACCACGGCCCCGGCCGTGCCCGGCCGGCTCCACTTCGACGTACCCTCGCTGCCATTCACCCGGCTGCCCTTCACCCCCCTGCTGGACCGGCCGGCCGCCGTCGCCTTCCGGGCGGTGGCGCCGGGCACCGAGGACGAGGGCCGGGCGGCCCTGCTCACCGTGCTCGGGCAGATCGACGCGCTCGGTCTCGCGTCGGCCGCCGGCTCGGCCGACCGCTGGCGCCGGGTCCGGCTCCACCTGGCGGAGGCGCACGTGGCCACCGCGGACGGCCAGGTCCGGAACCCCGCGCACCGCGGTGTGCTCCCGCTCGGCGCCGGCGCGGTGCTCGGCTTCACCGAGCCCCTCGACCAGGCCGGGAACCACGCGGCTCCCCACACCGCTGTCGACGGGCGGGAGTTCGGCGCGCTGCTGTACGACCCGAGCGGGCGTTTCGAGGTCCCCGGGCCCTACACGGAGCGCGGCAGCGCGACGGTCGGCGACCCCGCCCGGGGCGCCGACTGGCTGACCGCGTTCCTGAAGGAGGCCGGGGCGCGCGGACCGGCCCCGTTCGTCCCCGAGGCGGCCGAGGAGTTCTCCCGGCTCACCGGAGCCCCGAGTCTCGTGGCCCGGCTGGTCCTCGCCGGCATGCCGGGCATCGACAGCTGGGAGAACAACTTCCTGCCCACGGAGCTGCGCAAGAGCCTCGGCCTGAAGGTCACCGAGGCCAAGCTGGCCCGCGACGAACTGCGCACCCTGTCCTACGAGGTGCGGCAGGCGGTCGTCGCCGCGCTGCTGCCCGCGGACCCGGCGGCGCTGTGGACCGAGGGCCCCGACGCGGCGGCCGCGGCCGAGGTGTGGAACGCGCGCGTCGGCCGCCGGGTGCGCGTCCCCGACTGGCTGACCGCGGAGGCCACCCGCGCCGTCCGCGGCGGCTGGCCGACCCCGCGGGCGCTGTCCGCGCTGCTCGACCCGGCCGCCTCGCCGGAGCTGAGCACCGACGTGGCCTGGCGGATCGAGAACGACCGCCCGGAGCCCGTCGTACCGACCGAAACCCCCTTCACCGGCACGGTGCTGGTGAGCGCACTGAGTCTGATGGCCTGGCTGGCCCACCGGCTGCCGGCCGGCGACCCTGCGCGGGCCGCGCTGCCGGGTGCGCTGACCGCCGTACGGCAGCGGCTGGCGTCGCCGGACCTGCTGCTGTCCGTCGGCCGTTACACGAGCCTCGCGGACTTCCGCAAGGTCGCGGGCACCCCGACGGAGACGGCCCCGGACCACGAGCGGTACGGCGCGGTCCTCATGGCCACCGCCGACAACCAGCCCCTGCCGGCGCTGCGGCCCGCGCTCCTCGACTCCACCGGATCCGACCCGTATCTGGTGGCGCTGCGCGGCGCGGACCAGGAACCGACGGCGGTGGAGGTGGCGCTGCGGCGGGTCAACGAACCGGCGTTCGCGCGGCTCCTGGCCGATCCCGGTGCGCCCGCGGCCGGTGAGCCGGACGAGGACGGCGTGTGGTGGCCGCAGGACCCGTCGCGTTCGGTGCCCGGGCTGGTCGCCGAGGTGTCCGAGGCCCACGGGCTCGGCGCCGACGCCGCGACGCTGTATCTGATGCTGCTCGCCCTGCCCGATCCGACGGACCGCAACACGGCCCGGTGGACCGGCTGGAAGCCGGCCCGTCTCAAGGCGGCCCGTGCCGAACTCGACGCCACCGACCTGGTGGTGTCGGCGGTACGGGCCAGGGCCGGACGGTCGCTGTTCCTGCCCGGCGCCTGGGTCGAGCAGACGGCGCCCGTGCTGCCCGTCGAGCGGTGGAAGCTGGCGATGTACGGCGTGCTGGCGGGTGACCGGCCCGCGCTCGGCGCCCTGGTGCCCGTCGAACCGGCCGCCGAGCTGTACGCCCGGGCATGGCGGCGGATCGCCGACGGCGACCTTCCGCGCTTCGAGGAACTCAAGGTGAAGCGCACCCGCCGGCGCCGCTGAGCGGACCGGCCACGCCGGTCGCCGCACGATCGCGGCGGGTCCGACGCGCCCTGCCCGGGCACGCCGGACCCGCCGCCCCCGGCCGCTTCGGCGGCCCCCTCCATACCTCTCCGGATCCCGGATCGGCCCCTCGCGATCCGTCCCACCCGGTCCGTCCGACGGACCGGCCGACCCGCACAAGGAACCCCGCGCATGACCGTCACCGACACCGACACCGCGTCGTCCATACCCGCCCGGCAGGTCCGGCCGGCCGAGGAACGCCACGCCGCCGAACTCGCCTTCCTCGCCGCCCAGGACACGGGTCCGCGTCCGCCCGGCTGGGCGCTCACCCCGCGCGCCGTCGTCACCTTCGTGTGCGGCAGCGACGGCGTGGAACTCGCCCTGCCGAAGCGCCGCGCCGGCCTGCCCACGAAGCTCGCGATCACCCCGAAGTTCGTCGGCGAACGGGCGCTGGTGGAGCGGTGCGTGGTGACCCTGGCCGGCGAGCGCGGACTGCTCCTCACCGGCGAGCCCGGCACCGCCAAGTCGATGCTGTCGGAGCTGCTCGCCGCCGCCGTGTGCGGGACCAGCGCCCTGACCGTGCAGGGCACCGCCGGAACCACCGAGGACGCCTTCCGCTACGGCTGGAACTACGCCCTGCTGCTCGCCCAGGGCCCCACCCCCGAGGCCCTGGTCGACTCCCCCGTGCTGTCCGCGATGCGCACCGGCCGGGTGGTGCGGGTCGAGGAGATCACCCGCTGTCTGCCCGAGGTGCAGGACGCGCTGGTGTCCCTGCTGTCCGACCGCCGTGTCACCGTCCCCGAACTGACCGCCACCGAGGACGCCGTGGTCAGCGCCGTCCCCGGCTTCACCGTGATCGCCACCGCCAACCTGCGCGACCGGGGCGTCTCGGAGATGTCCGCCGCGCTCAAGCGCCGCTTCAACTTCGAGACCGTGCACCCGATCGCCGACGCCGACGCCGAGGCGGTCCTGATCCGCCGCCAGGCCGTCGCCGCCGTCCAGCGGGCGGGCGCCGACTTCGGCGTCGACGACGCCGTCCTGGACGCCCTCGTCACCGTCTTCCGCGACCTGCGCTCCGGCCGCTCCACCGAGGGCTGGGACGTGGAACGGCCCGGCACCGTCATGTCCACCGCCGAGGCGGTGCAGGTCGCCGCCTCCATGGGCCTGGCCGCCGCGTACCTGCCCGGCGGGGACGTCCTCGACCTGCTGCCCGGTCACCTCCTGGGCGTCGTCCGCAAGGACGACCCGGCCGACCACGCCCGGCTGCTCGGCTACTGGGACGGGCCGGTCCGCCGCCGCGCCGAGAACGGCTCGGCCATGTGGCGCCGCCTCTGGGACCTGCGCGGGAGCCTGCGGTGACCACGACCACCGTCGATCCCGCCGATCCCCTCGGCCGCCTCGGCCCCCGGGACGCCGTGGACGCGCTCGCCGCGTCCCGCGCCCCGTATCTGCTCGGCGTACGCCACCACAGCCCGGCGCTCGCCGCGATGGTGCCCGCGCTCCTCGACGCGGCGGACGCCGAGACGGTCTGCGTCGAGCTGCCCGCCGACTTCCAGCCGTGGCTGGA
Source organism: Streptomyces laurentii (assembly GCF_040635425.1). Classification (NCBI taxonomy): domain Bacteria; kingdom Bacillati; phylum Actinomycetota; class Actinomycetes; order Kitasatosporales; family Streptomycetaceae; genus Streptomyces; species Streptomyces laurentii. The sequence goes on from NZ_JBEYHT010000040.1 coordinate 50,144, forward strand.
GCACCTCGCCGACCCCGAGACCACGGCTCCGGTCGCGCTGGCCGGATCGGGCCAGGAGGGGCGGCTGTCGTTCTATCCGTTCGCCGACTTCTCTCCGGAGCTGGCGGCGATCCGCTGGGCCCGGGCCCGCGGCGCCGAGGTCGTCGCCTGCGACCTGCCGCTCTCCGACCCGGGCTGGTCCCCGCGTCCGGACGGCCCGGGCGCTCCGGACCGTCCGGACCACGGGGATGACGCGGACGGTACGGAGCGCCCGGAACCGGACGGGCCCGGGCGCCGTACCTTCGCCGCCGCGCTCGCCGCGGCGGGCACCGGCCGCGACGGCGACGACATGTGGGACCGCGCCGTGGAGGTGCTGGCGCCCGGCAGTTCACCCGAGGCGGTGCGCCGGGCGGCTCTCGGCGTGGGCTGGGCGCTGCGTTCGGACGGTACGGTGCCCGCGACCGACCTCGCGCGCGAGGCCCGGATGCGCCGGGTCATCGCGGAGGCCGCGGCGGGCGGGCGCCGGGTGGCCGCCGTGATCGGCGCGTTCCATGCCCCGGCCCTCGTCATGGACGAGACCGGTGCCACCGAGCCCGTGGCGGAAGGTGCGGCGGCGGGCGGCGAGGTGTCCGTCACCTCCTTCGTGCCGTACTCCTTCGATCTGCTCGACTCCCGCTCCGGCTATCCGGCCGGCATCCGCGATCCGCGCTGGCAGCAGGCCGTGTTCGAGGCGGGCGGCGACCCGGACCGGCTCCGTGAGGCGGCCTCCGCCGCGCTGACGGGTCTGTGCCGCGAGCTGCGCCGGGCGGGCCACACGGCCGGCACCGGCGAGGCGGCCGAGACCCTGCGCCTGGCCTGCGACCTGGCCGCGCTGCGCGGACTGCCCGCGCCCGGCCGGGGCGAACTCCTCGAAGCCGTCACCACCGTCCTCGGCCAGGGCGAGCCCCTGGGCCGGGGCCGGGCGCTGGCGCGCGCCCTGGAGGCCGTGTTCGTCGGCACCGCCCGCGGCCGGATCACCCCGCACGCCCCGCGGTCGGGCCTCGGCCCCTCCGTCGAGGAGGAGCTGACCCGGCTGCGGCTGCCCCGCCCGGAGGAACCCGAGCCCCGGGAGGTGCGGCTCGACCCGCTGCGGTCGCCGCTGGACGGCCGGCGCGAGGTGCTGCTCCAGCGGTTGCTGGTGATCGGTGCCTCGTACGGCGAGCCGGTCGCCGTCGCGGCCACCGGAGACGGCACGGCGCTCGGCAGCAAGTGGCGACTGACCTGGACGCCTTCGGTTCCCGCCCGCCTCGATCTCGCGGGGGTCCGCGGGGTCACCGCCGCTCAGGCCGCCGCCGGCACCCTGAGCGAGACCGCGCGCCGCGAGGCCGCCGCGGGCGGCCCGACCCCGGCGCAGATCCTCACCGGACTGACCGCCGCCGCGCGCTGCGACCTGCCCGAACTGGTCGACGTCCGGCTGCGCGAGGCCGCGGCCGTGCTGCCCGGCACCGCCGATCTGCCCGAACTCCTCGCCGCGCTCGATCTGTTGGAGGGCCTGCGGCGCGGCCACTACCCGGGCACCTCGGAGGACGCCCGTACCACCGCGGGCGAGCTGTCCGGCGACCTGATGGAGGCCGCGGTCCGCGCGCTGCCCGGACTCGCGGGAAGCGACTCCCCCGCGGACGCCGCTGCCCTGGTGGCCCTGGCGGACCGGGCGGCCGCCCACCGGTCGGGGCTCCGGATGGACCATGTCCTCGCCTCCCTCGCCGCCGACGGCTCCCCGCTCGTCCAGGGCGCCGCCCGGGCGGTCCGGGTGATGCTCGACCTCGATCCGGCCGACGGGCTCGGCGAGCGCGCGGCGGGGTGGATCGACGGGGCCACCGGCCCCGACACCCGGCGCGCCCTGATGAAGCGGCTCACCGGACTGCTCACGGCGGCCGGACCGCTGCTCCAGTCGTCGCCGGCCGCGCTCACCCCGCTGCTCGACCGGGTCGACACGCTCGCCGACCAGGAGTTCCTCGACCGGCTGCCGGCGCTGCGCGGCGGCTTCGACGTCCTCACCCCGGCCGCCCGCGACCGCATGCTGACCACGGTGACCGAACGGCTCGGCGACCGGCTCGACCTGTCCCTCGACGCCCCGCCGGAGCTGCTCGCCCTGTGGGCCGCGGCCGACGCGGCCGGCCTGGCCGCGCTGAAGGGCCTGGCCCTCGACGGGAGCGGGGTGGCCGGGACCACCACGCCGGCAGCGGAGGAGCGTACGACGGACGACCGTACGGGGGATCGTCCCGCTTCCTCCGCCGGACCCGCGTCGTCGGAGCGCCTGCTCGGCACCGCCGACCGCTGGCGTCTGCTCCTCGGCCGCCAGAAGGAGCGGCTGAGCGGCGACGCCCGCCGGTACGCCCATGCCCTGGACGAGTTGTACGGGCACGGCCGCGGCGAGGGCGCCGAGGACCTCGGCGGCGGGACCGGCGGCGGCCAGGACGCCTCGTTCCCCACGGCCCGTGAATGGTCCGAGGAGCTGGAGGCCTTGTTCGGGGCCGACGTCCGCGAGGAGGTCCTCGCCGGGGCCGCCGACGCCGGGCGCTCCGACGTCCTCACCGAGCTGGACCCGGCGTCCGTCCGCCCGTCGGTGGAGTTGCTGAGCGCGGTGCTCTCCCTGGCCGGCGGTCTGCCGGAGGCCCGGATCGCCCGGCTGCGGCCGCTGGTGAAGCGACTCGTCGACGAACTCGCCCGCGAACTCGCCACCCGGGTCCGCCCGGCGCTGTCCGGGCTGTCCACCCCGCGCCCCACCCGCCGGCCCGGCGGCCGCCTCGACCTCGCCCGTACCCTGCGCGCGAATCTGGCGCACACCCGCCGCCTGGACGACGGCCGGGTGGTCGTCGTGCCGGAACGTCCGGTGTTCGGCACCCGGTCGGCCAAGGAGGCGGACTGGCGGCTCATCCTCGTGGTCGACGTCTCCGGCTCGATGGAGGCCTCGGTGATCTGGTCGGCGCTGACCGCCGCGGTACTGGGCGGCGTACCGACCCTGTCCACGCACTTCCTGGCCTTCTCCACGCAGGTGGCGGATCTGACCGACCGGGTCGAGGATCCGCTGTCCCTGCTGCTCGAAGTCCGCGTCGGCGGCGGGACGCACATCGCGGCGGGCCTCGCGCACGCCCGTTCGCTGATCACCGTGCCGAGCCGCACCCTCGTCGTCGTGGTCAGCGACTTCGAGGAGGGTGCGCCGATCGCCGGGCTCCTCGGCGAGGTCCGCGCGCTCGCCTCGTCCGGCGCACACCTGCTCGGCTGCGCGGCCCTCGACGACGCCGGGACGCCCCGCTACTCCGTTCCGGTGGCGCGCCAACTCGTCGCCGCCGGCATGCCGGTGGCCGCCCTCAGTCCGCTCGCCCTCGCCCGCTGGGTCGGCGACCGCCTCCGTGGAGAACCCCGTTGAGCACCGAACTCCTGCCGCCCGTCGCCCCCGAGGTCCTCGCCGAGGCCGTGGAGCAGCTGACCGCGCGGCTCCGCAAGAAGCTCGACGCGGCGATCGCGGACTGCGCCGGGCGGGTCACGGCCGCCGACGAGGGCGGGGCGGTCGAGATCCGCTTCGGCGAGGACACCGTCGTCACGCTGCGGCCCGGCCCGTCGGGCGCGGTCTCGACCACCGAACAGGCGGTGTGCACCTGCCTGTTGGCACCGCGCTGCCTGCATCGCGCGGCGGCGCTGGGCGCGGCCCCGATCGCGGACGCGGACGTCTTGTCCGCCGGCGGTACGGACGAGGAGGCGGCCGCCCCGCCGCCCGCGTCCACCGGTGCGGCCGAACCGGCGCCGTCGGCTGTGTCCGAGGACGAGCCCGTACCCGTCACCGAGGAGCCCGCGCTCACCCCCGCCCAGGTGCGGGCCGCCAGCGCTCTGTGGGACGCCGCCGCCGAGGCGCTGTCCGCCGGGGTCGCGGCCGGCGGGGCGGTCGTCCAGGCCGAACTCCTGCGCGCCGCCCACAGCGCGCGCCTCGCCGGGCTGCCCCGGGCAGAGGCCGCCGCCCTGCGGGTCGTACGGGGGCTGCGCGCGGCGCGGGACCGCGGCCAGGGGCAGCGGCTCGGCGACCTCACGGACGCCTTCCGCGAACTGCTCGCCGGCGCCGTCGCCCTCGCCTCGGGCACGGCCGGGCCCGGCGCGGCGGGGGGCGCGCGCCGGGCGTACGAGCAGGGCGGCAGCCTGCGCGTCCACGGCCTGTGCCGGGAACCGGTGCTGTCCGCCACCGGCTACGGGGGCGTGACGACGCATCTGCTCGGCGCCGACGGGACCGCCTACACCCTGTCCGACGTACGGCCCGGGGGCCTGGGCCGGGCCAAGGGCGCGGGCTCCGCGTCGGTGGCCCTCGGCGGTGCCGTCCTCGACCACGCCGGGCTGGCCCGCGGGGGTCTGCTGATCGCGGGCGCGACCGTCTCCGCCGACGGGCGGCTCGGCGCGGGCAAGGGCGTGCGCGCCACGCCGCTGCGAGGCGTGGACTGGTCGGAGGAGCCCGCGGCGGCGCTGTTCGCCCGGCCGGTGCACGAGGCGATGGCCGCCGCGCTCGCCGCGGGCGCGGAGAACGGGACGGGAGCGGACGCGGCCGGAGCGGGGCTGCTGGGCTGTGACGTGGAGGTGCTCGGCGCGGCCGGGGACCATCTGCTCGTCCGGGTCCTCGACGGCGAAACCCTGGTGCGGCTGCGTCCGGCCCACCCCCACCCCGAGTTGCCGCACGCCGGCAACCTGCGGCTGATCGCCACGTTCCCGGGTCTGGTCCTGCGGGTCCTGGGCCGGCCCGACCTGGACCGGGCGGCGTCGCTCCGTCCGCTGGCGGTGGGTCCGGTGCCGGGTGCCTCGTACACGCTGCGGCTGCCCGAGGAGTGGCGGGGCCGGGCGGATCTGGGCTACGACCGGCTCCAGGGCAGTCACTTCCCGCGTGAGGCACCGGCATCGACCTCGGCACCGGCACCGGACGGCAGGGCCTCCGGGCCGGTCACGACCGGGCCGGACCCGCTGGCCGACGCGCCGCTGTGGCGGGTGCGCCGGCTTCTGGAGACCGGTGTCGCGGGCGGCCGACGGGCCGTGGCCGAGGCGGCGCGCGGAACGGAGACGGCGGGCTTCACCGTCCCGCTGCGCCGGGCCGGGCTCGTCGGGGCGGCTCGACTGGCCCAGGCGCTGACGGCCGAGGCGGACCGCCGTCCCCGCGATTCCTTCGGCCGTCTGATCGACCCGTCGGCCGACGGCTACGCCCGCGCCTGGCTCGCCTCGGCCGTCCATCTGGCGGTCGCCGAGCGCTCGTTGGTGGCCGCGTCCTGGTCCTGAGCGGTCGTCCCGCCCTCACCCCGGCTCCGGGTCGCGCCGGCGCCGGTGCGGAAGGGAATGCGCGCAGCCTGCGTCGCAGCCGTGGGACGCGCGGGTCAGTGCGCGCTCTTCTCGTGTCGTGTACGCACTCTGCCCCGGGGCGCGGGGACGGTCCGTGAGGGGACGTCGCCTCGGCATGCGTCGAGGCGACCGGCTCGCCGCCACGGAGCCGGGAAAGATCGTCGACTGCCTGGGGATCACTTGGGGCAGTGATGGTGATATGCACCCGTTGGTACCGATGCCGCTCTCGGCGTGGCCGACGGGGCTGGAAAGGTGGCCCTTGATGGGTGATCGGCGTACCCGCGCCCTGGTGTCCTCCGCGGCCTTCGCCGTCCGTCTCGCCTGGCTGGCCGACCGGCGGGCCCTGGTCCACGTGCTCGTGGTGCAGGTCCTGTCGGCGGCGGGAATGACCGCGGCGCTGGTGGTGACGCAGAAGGTGTTCGGTTCGGTCCTCGCGGAGGGCCCGGCGGCCGCCGGACGGTCGCCGGCCCTGGTGCCGGGGGTGATCGGGGTGCTGGTGGCGGGTGCCCTGTTCGGCGCGCTGCGGCTGTCCGGGACGGCGCGGATGGCGGTGCTGACGGTAAAGGTGGACCGTCTGGTGGCGGGCATGGTCCTGGAGGCCGCGGTGGCGGCCGAGTTGCGGCGGTTCGAGGAGCCGGACTTCCACGACCGGCTGCAGCGGGCGGTCTTCGCCTCGCGCCGACAACCCGCCCAGGCCGTCGTCCTCCTCGTCACCGCCTTCCAGGCGGCCCTGACCGTGCTCGCGGTGGGCGGCGCGTTCGCCGTCATGGCGTGGTGGCTGCTGCCGCTCGTCCTGCTGAGCGCCGTACCCGCGGTCAAGGCGGCGGGCAGGCAGCGCGGCGCGTACCACGATCTGCATCACGACCTGTCGGAGAACCGGCGACTGCGGGAGTACCTCGAACGGCTGCTCACCGGCCGGGACGAGGCCCGGGAGATCCGCGCCCTGGACCTCGGGCACGTCCTGACCGGACGGTGGCAGGACCAGTACGCGCGGGAAGTCGAGTCGACCGAGCGGCTGTTGAGGTCCCACGCCCGGCGGCGGATGGCCGCCCAGGCCGTCGGAGGGGCGCTCACCTGCCTGGCGGTGGGCGTGCTGTGGTGGCTGGCCGACAGCCACCTGCTGCCGCTGTCCGTGGCCGGGGCGGCGGTCGCGGGGGTGTGGCTGCTCTCCGTACGGATCAACACGTTCGCCGGCATGCTCAGCGGCATCGGCGAGAACCTGCTCCGCCTCACCGACCTGAGGGCCTTCACCGCCCCGGACGAGGGCGCGATCCCGCTCCCTCTGATGCCTCGTCAAAAGACCGTGGACGAGGTCCCCTTCGGCGAGTTCCGTGCCGAGAAGCTGTGCTTCACCTATCCCGGCACGGACACCCCGGCGGTGCGGGACGTGAGCCTGGACCTGCGGCCGGGGCAGGTCGTGGCCCTGGTGGGAGTGAACGGCTCGGGCAAGACGACACTCGCCCGGCTGCTGGCCGGGCTCTATCCACCGGACAGCGGCTGCCTGCTGCTCGACGGCGAGCCGGTCACGGACCTCGGAGCCCATCGGGAGCGGACCGCGGTCGTCTTCCAGGACTTCACCCGCTACAAGCTGCCGGCCGTGGACAACATCGCCTTCGGGCGACCCCGTACCGCCGCCGACCCCGCTCGGGTGCGGGAAGCGGCCCGGCAGGCCGGGGCGCTGGAGTTCCTGGCGGAGCTCCCGGACGCGCTGGACACCCCGCTGGGCAAGGAGTTCACCGGGGGCGCGGACCTCTCCGGCGGCCAGTGGCAGCGCCTGGCGCTGGCCCGCGCCTTCTACCGGGACGCCCCTCTCGTCATCCTGGACGAGCCCACCGCGGCTCTCGACGCCCACGCCGAGGACCGGCTCTTCACGCAGCTGCGCCGGCTGTTCGCGGGCCGTACGGTGGTCCTGATCTCCCACCGGCTGCGCAGCGTCCGCAACGCCGACCGCATCTACGTCCTGCGGGGCGGCCGGGTCGTCGAGCAGGGCGATCACGTGTCACTGCTGCGTACGGGCGGCCACTACGCCGACCTCTTCCGTACGCAGGCCGACGCCTACCAGACCGCGGGCACCACGTGACCCGCCGACCACGCCCGTCACCCTTCCCCGGACACGCCTCGCACACCCATCCAAGGCGCCACTCCTGTGGGTTAAGCCCCTCTAGACGCGACGGACAAGACGCCACCATGCTGGATTTATGGTCACTTACACGGAAGAGACACTGTCTCTCACGCCAGACACGGAAATGATCGCCGAAATCGAAGAGATCTTCACCGACACCTTCCTCGCCCCCATGGCGTGCCGGGTGCAGGGTGAAGGCTGCACGGGGGCCATCGGGTGCTGCCCGGGCCTCGTCTGTGTGTCCACCAACGGCTACAGCGGCTTCTGCCAGCAGCCGTAGGTGATGCTGTCGCCAGGGGTGGTCGTGGCCGAACTGGGCAGCAGCGCGGTCCTGCTGAACACCGGCAGTCCCGCAGCCGCCTATGTCAGCCCGACCGCCCTTGGTTGGCTTCAGGGCCAACCACCCGCCCCCGAACACCACGACCAGCACGCGCACTGCCTCACGCAGTGGCGCTCCGCCGGACTCGTCTCCTCGGGCCACGCGTCCACCGCGCCCACCGGTCCCTCCGGATCCGGCGCGCTGGAGGCACAGGCCGCCGGCCTCACGACGCTGCCCGGGCACCCCGTGCTCGTGGTGGCGATGTCGGACGCCTGCGGCTTCTGCGGCCAGCTCACCGCCGACCTCGCGGCGAACGCCTCCTGCCTGGCCCGCCTCAACGCCTCCGTGCTGCTCGTGGACCCCACCGGCACCCGGCTGCTGGGCCGCTCCCTCTATACGCCCGCCTACCCCGGCCTGACCCGGCTCGGCCAGGACGCGGCGCGGCAGGGCACGCCCACCGCCGTTCTCCTGTCCCCCGGCCGGCCCCCCGAGGTGCGCACCGGGTTCGCGGAGGTCAGCCACGCCCTGATCGCCCTCAGCGGCGCGGACCCGCACGCCACGGTCGTGGAGGCGCCCACCAGTTGTTCGGTGAACGTCGCCGCCGCGCCCGTCGACGCGGTCCTCACCGCCAGGGTGGGCGGCACCCGGCTGGGCATCGCGGTCCGCGGCCCGGAGGCGCGGCGGATCGCCGAGGAAGCCACCGGCGCCGTCCCCGAGGACGGCTACACGCCCGTCACCCTCACCCTGGAGCGCCCCGAGACCCTCCACCTCCTCTTCCGCGGCGGCGAGCTCCTCGCCCGGGCCCGCACACCCGAGGCCCTGCGTCAGGTCCTCGACTCCGTGCTCGCCGGTTACGCGCGCTACGCCACCGCGGAGCGGGGCGAGATCCCCCTGCTGTGCGGGGCCGCCGTACGCGAGGGCGGGGACGCCGTGCTCTTCCCCCGCGGCTGGATGTCCGACCTCGTCAAGCACGCCCGGCAACTGGACCGGGCCGGCTGGCGGCTGCGGCCGGAGCCGTACACCCTGCTGCGGACCGCCCCCGACACCGCCACGCTTCATCTGCCCGGCCCGGACGGGACGGGGCGGCCCGGTCCGGCGGTCACCGCCGTCCTCACCCAGGCGCCCGAGACGGGTCCCGCGCCCACCCGTCCCCGGCTGCTGGCCTCCATCGTCAACTGGATCGCCCGCCCCGCCACCACCGACGCCGTCCACACCCTGGCGGCCGCCCTGCGCCCGGTACCCGTCCTCGCGGGCACCTGGCAGGAAGCAATCACGCACCTGAAGCGAAGCGATCAGGCCGACGCGTGAGGGGGCAGGCGGGCTGAGCCCGGGAGGCGGCGGCGCGGCGTACGGGCTTCACGAGCCGGCGCGTCCGGACACCCTACGTTCCGGCACGGACGGGTGGTGCGGATCACGGACAGGCCACGGGCCGCGCGTGTACGGTGCGGCGGGGTCTTGATGTCCGGCCCCGTGACCGGTGACGAGCAGGGCGGACCATGCGGCAGAGCGCGTACGCGCAGGTGATGCGGGCCGGCTCCTGCCTGCTGATGGCCTGGCAGGTCTGGATGGTGTGGTATATCGCCAGTCACGAAGCCGACGCCGTGGAATGGAGCTGTTCCGCGGACGACGGCTGCGCCAGCGACCAACTGGCGGCCGGGGCCCCGGTCCTCGGCATCGCCTCGGCCCTCGCCCTCGGTCTGCTCTCCACCCGCTTCCTGCACCGGGCCACGCCCGGTGTGATGGTCGCGCTCAGCGCGTTCGCGACCGTCGCCGGCTGGCGCGACGCGCTGGCGGAGGGACAGGTCACCGGTGACACCGTCACCTCCTTCCATCTGTTCTTCCCGCTCGGCGAGTTCACCGTCGCCGCGTGGCTGGCCTTCCTCTGGTCCGTCGCGGGCGCGGGCTGTGTCGCCGCCGGATGGGGAGCGATCGTGAGCCTGCGCCGGACCGCGGGACTGCGTCGTCTCTCCCGCCGTACCTCCACCGCCGACGCGGTCCTGGAAGGGTGGCGTTCGGTGGGCCGCGGGCGCGGCGAGGTGCTGGTGGTCTTCGACGACGCGGCCGGCGTACGCCACCGGGTTCCGGCCGTGGTGCACCGGGCGGCCCTGCGGCGGGACGTCCGCGCGGTGTTCGACACCGACCGCCCCGGTGACCAGGCCCGTATCCGGGTCGCCCTCCGCCGCCGGAAGGTGCTGAGTTTCACGTGAACCGGACTCTGTCGTCGCTGCGGGCGTTCTTCACCGTGCCCGGTCTGGCGGGCGCCGTCGCCGCGGGGCTCGCGTTCTTCGCGGTCGTCCAAGGCGCCGTCAGCGGCCCGCGCTGGCTCCTGCTGACCGGCCTTCCCGCGTCGGCCCTGGCCCTGGCGGTGTTCGGCAAGCTGGGCGAGCCCTCGCGGTCGTACGCCGTCCGCGGGCCGCGCGGCGGCGGACCACGGGCGTTCGCTCCCGCGGTGGTCCACGGAGTGCGGGCCGTGCACAAGGAGACCGGGCGGCCGGTCGCCGACGGCAGTGCGCTCGCGACCGTCTTCGAGTTCGACCTGACCGTGGTGCCGGAGGACGGGCTCCCCCCGTACCGGGTCCTGGTCCGTCATCCCCTCGACGTCCAGGGGTTGCTGCACCGCTCCTCGGGTGTCGTGGAGTACGACCCCCGGCAGCCTTGGCGGGTCGCCGTTCCGGCCGACCCGCCGCGCGAGTGGCCGGCCCGGGCGATCGGCGTCACCGCGCCCGTCGAGGTGACGACGTACACGAGCGGCCCGCCGGCCGGCCTGCGGACGTTCGTCGCGAGCCTCGTGTGCGCGGCGATGCTGCTGGTGCTGGTCCGGCTGGTGGGCTGAGCATCCCCCCTCAGTCCAGGCAGAACTCGTTGCCCTCGATGTCCTGCATGACCTGGCACGACTCGTTGACGCCATCGGCCTTCAGGAGGGTTCCGCGCACCGCGCCGAGCGCCTCAAGGCGTACGCACTCCGCCTCGAGTACGGCGAGACGCTCCTCGCCCACAAGCCCGGTGCCGACCCGCACATCGAGGTGCACGCGGTTCTTGACGACTTTTCCTTCGGGGACCTTCATGAACAGCACGCGCGGCCCCTCGCCCGAGGGATCGGTGCAGGCGAAGGCGGTGGGCCGCTCGTCGGGCGGCAGCGAGCGGGTGTACGCGTCCCAGTCGGCGAATCCCTCCGGCGGCGGCTTCACGACGTACCCCAGCGCCTCGCACCAGAAATGGGCGAGCCGCACGGGTTCGGCGCAGTCGAAGGTGACCTGGAACTTCTTGATCGGCGTCGTCACGGCGCGTGAGTCTGCCACTCGGCCACCCGGGGGTTCAACCGCTTATCCGAGCCGACCCTACGGCGTCCCGCGCTCCGCCGGCCGGCCGTGTACGGCCCTGTGGCGGGTGTGCCGGGTGTGGCGGGCGCGGGGCAGGGTTCCGGGCCACCAGTTGGCGGTGCCGAGGGCGGTCATCAGAGCCGGCAGGACGAAGATGCGGATGATCACGGCGTCCAGCAGGATCGCCGCCGCGAGGCCCACGCCCAGCTGTTTGAACTCGACCATGCTCAGGGTGCCGAAGATCGCGAACACGCCGACCATGACGACCGCCGCGCTCGTCACCACGCCCGCCGAGCGGGTGATGCCCTCGCGGACCGCGTCCTTGACGTCCGCCCCGTTCAGCGCGGCTTCGCGGATACGGCTGACGACGAAGACGTGGTAATCCATCGAGAGGCCGAACAGCACCACGAAGAGGAACAGCGGCAGCCAGGAGACCACGGCCCCCGAGCTGTGGAAGTCCAGCAGGTCCTCGGCCCAGGTGTGCTGGAACACCGCCGCCAGGACGCCGAAGGACGCGGCCGCCGACAGCAGGTTCAGCGCGATCGCGGACAGGGCCACGGCGAGGGAGCGGAAGATCAGGGCCATCGTGACCAGGGTCAGCAGGAGGACGAAGCCCACGACGTACGGCATGCGCCGCTCAAGGTGTCCGGTGAAGTCGACGCCCTGGGCCACTTTGCCGCCGACCGCGCTCTCGACGCCCGGCACCGCCCGCAGGGCCGCCGGGGTCCAGGCGCGCAGCAGTTCCAGGGATCGTCCGGCCTCTTCGCTCCGGGGCGGGTACGGGGTGCCGACGCTCACGGTGTGGACGCGATGGTCGGCCGATTCACGGATCGCGGGGCGCTGGTCGTGGGCGAAGAGGTCGTTCCGCTCGGTCCGGGCGAGCAGGGTGTTCAGCGCCGCCTTCACGCGCGCGGACTCGGCGGCCGGGGCGCGCACCGCGACCTGGTGGCTGGTGCCCTTGCTCGGGAAGGCGGCGGTGAGCCGGTCCATGGCCCGCACCACCGCGATGTCGCGGGACAGGTCGTCCGAGCCGGGCTGCTTGAGCTTCATGTCCAGGGCGGGCACGGCCAGCAGGAGCAGGGCGCCCACCGAGACGACGAGGGTCAGGGCGGGCCTGGCCAGGGCGGGCTTCAGGAGCGCCGGCCACAGCCGGGACTCGCCGGAGCGCGGGGTGAGGCGCCACAGGAACGGCACGCGGGGGCGGTCCACCCAGGGGCCGAGCGCGGCCAGCAGGGCCGGCAGGACGGTCAGCGAGGCGAGGACCGCGACGGCCACGACGATGATCGAACCGGTGGCCAGTGAGGCGAAGGTGGCTTCCTGGGCCAGGTAGAGGCCCGCCATCGCCACGATGACGGTGGTGCCGGAGACGACGACGGTGTGGCCGGAGGTCTCGGCGGCGATGTCGAGGGCGTCGAGGTGGCGGGCGCCCTTGCGGCGCTCCTCGCGTTCCCGTTTGAGGTAGAAGAGCGAGTAGTCCACCCCGACGGCCATGCCCATCAGCAGGATGACGTTGCCGACCGCGCTGGTCTCGGGCAGGACGTGGGAGGCGAGCGCCGACAGGCCGATGGCGGCGCCGACGGAGGACAGGGCGAGGAGCACGGGCACGCCGGCCGCGATGATCGCGCCGAAGACCACGAGCAGGATGAGCAGGGTGAGCGGGAGGCTGATCAGCTCGGCCTTCTCGAAGTCCTCGCCGAGGGTCTCGGTCAGGCCCTTCGCGGTGGAGCCCGTGCCCACCTGTTCGATCCGCAGGCCCTCGTGGGACCGTTCGACCGCGGCGCTCGCGTCGAGGAGCGGCTGGACCCGGCGGTCCGCGTTCTCGGTGTCGCCCCGCATGGTCACGGGCAGCAGCAGCGCCGTGCCGTCGGGGGCGGGGACGGGTGCGCCGACCCGCTCCACCTCGGCGAGGGCGCGCATCCGGTTCCCGAGTTCCCGGGCCGCGGCCTCGGCCAGGGCCGGATCGGGCTTCCCGCCGGACACGGCGGTGATGAGGACGTTCTCCTCGGGCTTCTCGGTGAAGTGTCCGGAGGCGGTGATCCGGCCCGCGCGGCCGGATTCACCGACGCCCGATTCCTCGTCGCTGATCTTCTGGGTGCCGGCGGCCCCGCCGAGGAACAGACACAGGGCGACGAAGGCCGCCCACAGGCCGATGGCGGACCACGGGTGGGTGGCGCTCCATCGCGCGATCCGTACCGTTGCCGGTTTCTTGCGCACGTTCTGTTCCCTTCCCTCGCTCCGGCGGACCGCCGGGGCGGCCGCCGTTCGGCTACGGAAAGACGCTAGGAAGCGGCGGGGGACGGGAACACGGGGGAAACCTCCCGGCGAGCGCCGCCTTTCCGCAGGTCGCACCCTGCGGTTTTCCGTAACGGCCCCGGTCTTCTCTCCGTCAGGCCGACGCGGGCCGAGGAAGTGGTCGAACGCCGGTGGGCAGTGACGGAGAGCCGGACGGACTCGGGGAGTGTCGAGGCGCACGGCGGTCGTCGCCAGGGTCGTGCAGGGCATCGCGAAGCGCCCGCCCAGGGGGTCGATGGCGTCCCCGGCCCGCCCACCCTGTCGGTCGTCGACACGTTCGTGATGGCTTCCATCGCCACCGCCGTCCAACGACGGCCGGTCTGAAGCCCCTTGGCTCCGTCACCCGATCGTCCGTCACGCCGGCACGTCCGCCCGTGCTCGTGAACCGCGCGGTCACGACTCCAGGTAGCGGAGCACCGCGAGGATGCGGCGGCTGTATCCCTCGGTGTGCGACAACTCCAGTTTGTCGAAGACCGCGTTGAGGTTCTTCTCCACCGAACTCAGGGAGATGTGCAGCTTCTTCGCGATCGCCGCGTTCGTCAGGCCCTGGGCCAGCGCCTCCAGTACGGTGCGCTCGCGCGGGGTGAGCCGGGCGAGCGGGTCGCCGTGGGTGGTGCGGATCACGAGGTGGCGTACCACCTCCGGGTCGATCGCGGCGCCGCCGGCGTGGACGCGTTCCAGCGCGTCGAGGAACTCCTCGACCTGCGCCACGCGGTCCTTGAGGAGATAGCCCACCCGCTCGGCGTTCGTCGCCAACAGCTGGGCGGCGTAGTTGCGTTCGACGTGCTGGGAGAGCACGAGCACGCCCGTGTCCGGCCAGCGCTCGCGGATCTCCACCGCGGCCCGCAGCCCTTCGTCGGTGTGCGTCGGGGGCATCCGGATGTCGGCCACGACCACGTCCGGCCGCTGTTCCTCGGTCTCCTTCAGCAGGGTGACGGCGTCGGGCAGCGCGGCGAGCACCTCGTGGCCCTCCTCGACGAGCAGCCGGACCAGGCCCTCCCGCAGCAGGGTCGAGTCTTCGGCGAGGATCACGCGCATGGCAGCTCCGCGGTGAGGAGGGTGGGTCCCCCGAGGGGGCTGTCGACGCGCAGCAGGCCGTCGAGGGCGGTCACCCGGCTGCGCAGTCCGGTCAGTCCGGTGCCCGAGGGGTCGGCGCCGCCGCGGCCGTCGTCCTCGATCCGTACGGTCAGGACGGGTCCGAGCCGGGTCACGCGGACGCGGACGGCGGTGGCCCCGGAGTGCTTGGCCGCGTTGGTGACCGCCTCGGAGACGACGAAGTAGGCGGCGGTCTCGACGGGTTGGGGCAGTGGGCCGGGTACGGAGAAGTCGATGCGCAGCGGGAGGGCGCAGCGTTCGGCGACGCCGCCCAGAGCCTCTTCGAGGCCGAGGCTGTCGAGGGCCGACGGGTACACCCGCCAGGCCACCTCGCGCAGTTCGGTCAGGACGCCCTGGGCTTCCTCGTGCGCCTGCGCGGTCAGGGTGTCGGCCAGCGCCGGGTCGCGGTCGCGGCTGCGGCGGGCCCGGCCGAGCAGCATGGCGAGGGCGACGAGTCGCTGCTGGACGCCGTCGTGCAAGTCCCGTTCGATGCGGCGGCGTTCGGTGTCGACGGCCTGGACGACGGCGGCGCGGCTGGTGGCCAGTTCGTCGATGCGGCGCCGGAGCAGCTCGCGTTCGGAGGGACCGAAGCACTCGCGGGCGATCCGCGCGTCGAGGGCCGTCAGCGAGAACAGGCCCTGCACGTCCAGGAAGAGCAGCACCCCGCCGAGCAGTACCTGGGTGAGGAGTTCGGTCCAGTCGAGGCTCCCGCGGACCGCGCCCCGCCCCAGGAGTACGGCGAGGACGGCGCCGAAGCCCAGCAGGGCGAGCACCACGGCGCTCAGCAGGCCCGCGTAGCAGCGGACCGCGAGGAAACGCAGGATCTTCGGGTCGGACGCCTTGTAGTGCTCCGGGAAGAGATCGCCGAAGAACACGGAGCGGCGGGCGCGTTCCAGGTCCGCGAGACGGCGGGCGCCGCCTCGGAGGACGCCCAGCGCGTCGGGGCGGGTGCGGGGCCACAGGAGGAAGGCGCCGAGGGCGGTGCCGACGACGAGGAAGTACGCGAGGCCGATCAGGGCCGTACCGCAGCCGAGCAGGACCCCGGTGCCTCGGCGCGGCCAGGAGGGGGGCCGGGAGATGCCTTCGCCCCGCGCGGCCTCGCGATCGGCCGCCCCGGGACGGGGTATCGGGCCGGCCGTCGTCCCCGGTGAGTCCTCGTGCACGGGCTCCGACCCTAGTGCCGCCGTACGGCCCGGGCAAGATCGTCCGGGCCGTACGGGCAGCGGCCTCCGACCCACGAGGGCGCGGGTCACGGGGTGCGCCGGTGCCGGGCCGCGCCGCGGGCGCGCAGCCGTACCGCCACATAGGCCACGACCGCCACGGCCACCAGGACCAGGACGATCTTCGACAGGACGCCGACGTAGGTCTCCACCACGTCCCACTGGTCGCCCAGCCAGTAGCCGGCCAGGACCAGGACGCTGTTCCAGATCAGGCTGCCCAGCGCCGTCAGCATCAGGAACAGCGGCAGCCGCATGCGCTCCACCCCCGCCGGGACCGAGACGAGGCTGCGGAAGATGGGCACCATCCGGCCCAGGAACACGGCCTTCGTGCCGTGCCTGGCGAACCATTCCTCGGTGCGCACCAGGTCGGAGGCCTTCACCAGCGGCAGCCTGCCCCAGACCGCGTGCATCCGGTCCCGTCCGAAGAGCCGGCCGATCCAGTAGAGGGCGAGGGCTCCGGCGACCGAGCCGAGCGTGGTCCAGAACAGGGCCGAGACGAGACTGAGCACGCCCTGCCCGGCGGCGAAGCCGGTCAGCGGCAGGATCACCTCGCTGGGCAGCGGCGGGAAGAGGTTCTCCAGGGCGATGGCCAGACCGGCCCCGGGTCCGCCCATCGTGTCGACGAGGCCGGCGGCCCAGCCGGCGAACCCTGCGGCGGGCTCCTGGGCGAGCGCCAGGGTCGTGAGGTGCAGCATGGTCGGGTCTCCAGACAGCCGGGATACGGCCCGGACGGGCGGGCCGGGGTCGCCCGGGGCGACCGCCCCGGTGCCCCTCACGCTAGGAATCGCCGGACGGCGCCGGTAGGGGGATTGCCGTCGCCCCGGGTGGCGTTCCCCGCAGGCCGCACCCTGCGGTTTTCCGCAGGGTGCGGCGCGGCCCGCCCGGTGACGTCCGGGCCGGGGCCTCGGATGCCAGGGTTGTCCGTTACAGTGCGTTCGGCTCCGAAAGGCCGGGGCCTCGAAGACACCGCGCCGCACCGCGTGGCGACGGGCACTGGCGCCCTCCCGCCCTGCTCCCCCGTCGTCCCTGGCAGGCGCGCTGAGCGTGGCGGGCGGCAGGACGCCGCAGCCGTGGAACAAGGGGTGGGGATGGCACGTCATCGGCTTTCCAAGAAGAGTCGCTACATAGCCGCCGGGACGGGCGCGGCGGTCGCGGTCGCGGGTGCGGTCGTCGTGGCGCAGACCTCGTCGGCGGCCACGGTCTGGCCGGCGCAGAAGACGTTCACGGGCCGGGCGTTCGACACCTGCACGGCGCCGTCTCTCGCGGCGATGAACGCGTGGAAGACGACGGGGTTCTACGGTGGCGCCGCCGTGTACATCGGCGGCAGGAACCGCGGCTGCGCCCAGCCCAACCTCACCGCGTCCTGGGTGAAGTCGGTGAATGCCGGGGGCTGGAAGCTGATCCCGCTGTACGTCGGCGCCCAGCCGCCGTGCCAGACCAGCGCCAACCCGGAGAAGTTCACGGCGGCCAACGCGGCCTCGCTCGGCGCGAGCAACGCGCTGGACGCGGTGGCGAAGGCGTCGGCGCTCGGCATGAAGCCCGGCAGCCCGGTCTACCTCGACATGGAGCCGTACGACATCACCAACAAGGCGTGCAACGACGCCGTGCTGACCTATGTGCGGTCGTTCACGAAGACGCTGCGGGCCAAGACCTACCGGGGCGGTTTCTACGGCTTCAGCAGCTCCAGCGCCAAGGCCATCGCCACCGCGACCGACCGGACGGACCTGCCGGGCAACCTCTGGTACGCGCTGTGGGACAAGCAGAACACCACCACCGCCGACTGGCCGTGGAAGGCGACGCTGTACACCGATCACAGCCGCGGTCACCAGTATCTGGTCAACAGCAAGGAGACTCGGGCCGGTTACACCCTGACCGTCGACCAGAACGCGTGGGACGGTCCGGTCGCGATCATCGGCTGAGCCGGTCGCGGGCGGTACGGCCCGGGGGTGGCGTGGCCGCGGTCCCGGTCGCCGGCCGCGCCGCCCCGTACGCCCGAAGCTCCACGCCCTCGCACGCCCTCGCACGCCCCTACAGGCGGAACCATCGCTCCTCCCCCGGGGCGATGGCGAACCGCCGTTCCCCGGGCAGGACGACGGTCAGCGGGTCCAGCGGCGACGGCGGCACCCGGACCGCGAGGCGGCCGGGGAGGACGCGCAGCCGGATCCCGTGGTGGCCCTGGAAGCCGACGGTGAAGGTGAAGCGGGGGATCTCGGCCAGCGGCACCGGGGCGATCCGCAGGCCGTCCGGGCCGGCCTCCAGGCCGGTGATGCCGCGTTCGACGAGGTCCACCGTGCCCGCCATCGCACCCAGGTGGATGCCCTCGCCGGTCGTACCGCCCTGGATGTCGGCCACGTCGCCGATAAGTGCCTCCTCGCAGTAGCGCCAGGCGTCGGCGCCCTGCTGCCGGGCCAGGATCCAGCCGTGCACCAGGCTGCTGAGCGTCGAGCCGTGGCTGGTGCGGCGCAGGTAGTACGCGAGGGTGGCGCGCCAGGTCTCGTCGTCCAGCCGGTAGCCGAGCCGGTCGAACAGGCCGGCCAGGTCCCTGGGGCGGAAGAGGTAGCCGAGCATGAGGGTGTCGGCCTGTTTCGACGCCTGGTAGCGGTTGACCGTGTCGCCCTCGGCCTCCAGGATCCGGTCGAGCCGGCGGATGTCCCCGTACCGTTCCGCGTAGCCGGGCCAGTCGAGTTCGGCGAGCTCGCCGTATCCCTCGAACTGGCTCACCACGCCCTGGTGGAAGGGCACGTACAAGCGGCGCGAGACGTCTTCCCAGCGCTCGATCTCGGTGGTGTCGAGCGCCATGAGGTCGCGTAGCTCGGCCCGCCGGGTGCCGGGGAGTTCGCGGAGGAGGTCGAGGCCGCGGGCCAGCACCCAGGCGGCGGTGGCGTTGGTGTACGCGTTGTCGTCGACGCCCGGGGACGTGGCTTCGGGGTAGGCGTCGTGGTACTCGTCGGGGCCCATGACGCCCCGGATCCGGTAGCGCCGCAGGGCCGGGTCGTAGTGGGCGGACCCGGCCCAGAAGCGGGCGATCTCAAGGAGCGTCTCGGCCCCGGGTCCGCGCAGGAAGCCCTGGTCGCCGGTGGTCTGCGCGTATCGCCACACGTTGTACGCGACGGCCGAGCCGACATGCCGCTGGAGCCGCGAGTGGTCGGGCAGCCAGCGCCCGGAGCGCGGGTTGAGATGCAGCTGCTGGGTCTCCTCTCGGCCCGAACTCGCACTCTGCCAGGGGTACATGGCGCCGGTTCCACCGATCTCGCGGGCCGCCTCGCGGGCGGCCGGGAGGCGGCGGTGGCGGTACAGGAGCAGCGCGCGGGCCACCTTGGGAAAGTGCAGATCGAGGTACGGCAGGACGAAGAGTTCGTCCCAGAAGACATGGCCCCGGTACGCCTCGCCGTGCAGACCGCGCGCGGGCACACCGACGTCCAGCTGGGCCGTGTGCGGGGAGAGCGTCTGGAGCAGGTGGAACAGGTGCAGGCGCAGGATGCGGCCGGCCTCGCCGGGGACGTGCAGATCGCCCTGCTCCCACAGGCGCCGCCAGGCCGCGCGGTGGGTGGCGAGGAGCCGGGGGAAGGCGGGGGCGCGGGCGGCCGCGTCGAGGGCGGCGCCGAGCGCCGCGTCGGGAGGGGCGACGGGCGGCCGGTCGGCCGTGTCGTGCAGGGCGAGGGTCTTGACGACGCTCACGGAGCGGCCGGGGCCGACCGGCAGCCGGTACGTCTGGACGGTGCCGGTGTCCGTGGCCGTCTCCTCGGCGGGGCGCACCGGGCGGGTGACCGTGCGGACGGCGGGCGCGAGGTGGACGCCGGGGTCCGTCGTACGGCAGGTCAGCCAGGCGACGCCACCGGGGGCGAACCCGGTGCGGTGATCGGTGAGATGACACCCTTCGAGGTTCAGGTAGCGGTCGATGCCCGCGTTGACGACCCCGCCGTCGAGGACGGAACGGACCTCGACGGCGCCGCTCCAGCCGTAGGCGTGGAAGACGGTGCGCTGTGCCGCGAGCCCGGCGTCTCCCATGTGCACGATCCTGGTGTGGACGACGCGCAGGCCGCGGCCGTGACCGTCCTGGAAGTACAGGTGCCGGGTGAGCACCCCGCCGCGCAGGTCCAGCCGTACCTCGTAGTGGCGCAGTTCGTCGGAGTCGGGGGTCAGCCACTCGCCGGGCGGCCCGTCGTCGGGCAGCCGGCGGTAGCGCAGCGCCGTCCAGTTCGGCAGGTTGACCATGTCCTCGTTCTCGATCCGCCGGCCGGCGATGTGCGAGGCGCGGCGGTCGTAGCAGCCGGCGAGGTAGGTGCCCGGGTAGTGGACGGTGCCGGCGGGGCATTCGGGGGCGGAGCCGCGGGTGGCGAACCGGCCGTTGCCGAGGGTGCAGAGCGCTTCGACGAGACGCTCGCGTCCCGGCTCGTAGGCGGTGTACGTCCAGGTCCAGCCGGCGGCCGTGCCGGTCTTGCGGGCCGTACGGCGGGTCCGCACCGCCCAGGGGGTCGGCCCCGGCCGGCTCGTCCGGCTCACCCGGTGGGTGTGGTTGGTCCGGCGCGCCGTACGCGTGTGGGTCACCTGATCTCCCCCCAGACGCTCCTGACCAGCGTCATGAGGTCCGGGACGACCCGGTCGGCGCCCTCGGCGCGCAGGACGGCGGCACCGCGCCCGTCGGGCGTGCGGTCGACACCGACGACGAGCCGGAAGCCGCCCCGGTGGCCGGCGCGGACTCCGGCGAGGGCGTCCTCGACGACGGCGGCGTCACCGGGCCCGGTCCCGAGCAGCCCGGCGGCGTGCAGGAAGAGGGCGGGGTCCGGTTTCCCGGGGAGGCCGAGCCGGGCGGTGTCGACGCCGTCCACGACGGTGGCGAGGAGCGGGGTGAGCCCGGTGGCCCGGAGCAGTTCCCGCGCGTGCCGGGACGCGGACACGGCGGCGCAGGGGATCCGCAGGGCGTGCAGGTGGGTGAGCGCCTCCGCCGCGTCGGGGAAGGCGGCGAGCGGCGCGGCGGCGAGGGCGTCCTGGAAGGCGGCCTCTTTGCGGGCGGCGACGGCCCAGACGGTGTCGTGGCCGGGCGGGTCGTCGGGGTGCCCCGGGGGGAGGCGGATGCCGCGGGCGGTCAGGAAGGCCTCGGCGCCGTCGAACCGGGACTTGCCGTCGACGTGGCGGCGGTAGTCGGCGTCCTCGTCGAAGGGGGCCAGGTCCGGTGGAGCGGGCGGGGACGCGGGCGGGGGCGGGGGCGGGAACGCAGGCGGGGGCGCGGTGGACGTGCCGGGCTCGCCTGTCCCGCGCGCGCCAGGCGCCCCGTCCGTACCCCGTGTCCCGTCCGCGTCGGGCGGCCCGGGTGTCCCGCGTGCCTCCCGTACCTCGGCGAGGAAGGCGTCGAACGCCGTCTTCCACGCGGCCGCGTGCACGACGGCCGAGTCGAGCAGCACGCCGTCGGTGTCGAAGACGACGGCGTGCGGCACGTGGGGCGCGTGGGGCGCGTGCGGTGGCGGTGGTCCCGCGGGCGGCCCGCTCATCCGGCGGCCGGCCCGCCGGACACCTCGACCGCCGTGTGCTGCGGGCCGCCGAGCGCGACCTTGAGGGCACCGGTCTCGGCCGCCCGGCCGAAGACGTCGTACGCCTCCTCCATCTGCCCGAGTTCGAAGCGGTGGGTGATCAGCCGGCCGGCCGGCAGCCGGCCGGCCGCGAGCATCCGCAGCAGCATGGGCGTGGAGAAGGTGTCGACAAGGCCGGTGGTGATCGTGATGTCCTTGATCCACAGGTCTTCGAGGTGGAGGGTCACGGGTTTGCCGTGCACCCCGATGTTGGCGACCCGGCCGGCCGGCCGGACCATTCGCGTGCACATCTCGAAGGTCGCGGGGATGCCCACGGCCTCCATGACGACATCGGCGCCGAGGCCGTCCGTGAGGTCGGCGACGAGCTGTTCGGGGCCCTCGTCGTCGGTCACGGTCGCGTCGGCGCCGAGTTCGCGGGCGGCGGCGAGCCGGGACGGGGCGAGGTCGACGGCGATGATCCGCCCGGGGCTGTAGAGGCGGGCCGTGGCGATCGCGGCGAGACCGACGGGGCCCGCGCCGACGATGACGACCGTGTCGGCCGGCCGGACCGCGCCGGCCAGGACGCCGACCTCGTAGGAGGTGGGGAAGATGTCCGCGAGCAGGACGGCGTCGTAGCTGTCGACCGCGCTCGGGAGCGGGTGCAGGGACAGGTCGGCGAACGGCACCCGGACGTACTCCGCCTGGGTTCCGTCGATGGTGTGGCCGAGGATCCAGCCGCCCCCGCCCAGGCACTGGCCGTAGCGGTTCTCGCGGCAGAAACGGCAGCGGCCGCAGGGCGAGACGCAGGAGACGAGGACACGGTCCCCGGGGCGCACGGAGCGCACGTCGCGGCCGGTCTCGACCACCGTGCCGACCGCCTCGTGGCCGAGCACCGTGCCGGGGAGTGTCTCCGGCACGTCGCCCTTCAGGATGTGCAGGTCGGTGCCGCAGATGGTGACCACGTCGACCCGTACGACCGCGTCGCCGGGATCCTTGATCTCCGGGTCGGGTACGTCCTGCCAGGACATCCGGCCCGGCCCCTGGAAGACGGCTGCCTTCATGGCGCCCACCACGTCCCTTCCCTGCGTCCGTTCAGGTATTCGCATGCCTGTGTCGGCCTCGGTGGCGATCCCTTCCAGGGTTTTCGCGAATCGGGGCGACCGCAACCGGGACGGTGGGAGGGAGAGCGCGCGGGCCGTCCCTCGTCGCGGACGGGCGTCGGCTTGGCAGCGGGGGCGGGCCGCGTGTCCGGCCGGGCGTCGGGCCCGGCGTCGGGCCGGGCCGTCCGGGACCACTGGTGTCGCCCCCGGCAGTGCCGGTCAGGAGTGCGTGATCAGGTCCGCGTGGAGGGCGCGGCCGGCGGCGGCAGAGTGTCTTGGTCAGGCCCGGGTGCGCGGGGTGCCGTCCCAGCGCCACGCGGTCTGCCGGGGGCGCTCTCCGAGCGCGGCCCGGCCGGTGGCCCAGAGCAGGGTGGGCCAGGGGTCCGTGGTCTCCGGCGCGTCCGGGAACAGCCGGGCGAGCACGCGGGCGCACAGGTCGGCGGGCGGGCTCCAGACGAGCCCGAGTCCCCGCGTCAGGTCGTACGTGTGCACCAGGGTCTCCACGATCCCCATGGCGGCGAAGCCCTCGGGGTCCGAGGCGCCGAAGACGTGGTGCGCGCGTGTGCTCGACGGCGTCGTGCGCACCATGGCGACCAGCAGCGCGCCGCTCGCGTCCAGCACCTGCAGCAGACCGTCGGGCCCGGCCGCGCGGTCCGCGTGGATGGCGTTCGCCGGGCCGCCGGTCCGGCGGCTCTGCCAGAGGAACGGCACGTCGCCGTCCATGGGGGGCACGGCGGGGCCGAGTTGCACGGCGTAGGCGAACAGGTCGTCACTGAGGTGCTCGACGGTCTCCCAGCGGTCCCATTCCAGCGAGCCGGCCTTCTCCTCCCAGGCGGCCGGGGGCGCTTCGCGGAGCGCCGCCAGGGCCAGTCGCACGGCGAGTGCGAGGTCGTCGGCGGTGACGGGGGACGTGCCGGACGGGGCGCGGCCGGTCATGGCTGAGGAGGACATGGCAGGACCCTACCCGTCCGTACCGCCGCCCGAGAGAGGGCGACGGCGGTACGGGGACGCCGGGCTGGCCGGTGTCCGGCGGGGATCACGCCGTGGTGTGGGGCCCGTTGCCGCGGACGGCGGTGCCGAGGATGTGGGTCGCGGCGGGGAGGGGTACGCGGGAGGCGGGGAAGTCGAAGTGGTCGACGGTGGTGAGGGTGAAGCCGGCGGCGGCGATGGCCGTCTCGGTGTCGCGGCCGGTGTGGCAACCGCCCACCAGCGGCGGCCAGATGGTGGCGTCGAGGATCCGCTGCACACGGCGCATGGCGGGCGTCCGTGCCTGGACGTGTTCGAGGAAGCGGAGCTGTCCGCCGGGGCGCAGGACGCGGTGGAGTTCGGCGAGGGCGGCGCGCGGGTCGGCCACCGAACAGAGCGTCAGACAGGCCACGGCCGCGTCGAAGGAGGCGTCCGGGAAGGGCAGCCGCTCGGCCCGGGCGGCCTGCGTCTCCACCGGCACGGACGTCGCGCGGGCCTGTTCCACGGCCCGGGCGCGCAGGGTGGGTTCCGGTTCGACGGCGACGATCCGGGTGACCTCGGGCGGGTAGTGGGGGAAGTTGAGCCCGTTGCCCGCGCCGATCTCGACGACCTCGCCGCGGAGCCCGGCCAGCAGCCGGGTGCGGTGCAGGCCGTACGGCGGCACACCGGCGGCCTCGGCGCCGCCGCGGTGTTCGACGGCATCGGCGGTCCCACGTTCGACGAGAGCCTGGCCTCTCTCCGC